>CAXFGY010000174.1:0-1504 GCA_964002605.1 uncultured Candidatus Marinamargulisbacteria bacterium | reverse complement strand
TATAAGGATAATCTAAATTTAAATAAAATAGCTAATTTAAACAATGTATAGCTAATAAAAAAATTTTTTTAAATCACTTAAAAATTAAAAATTTTCGGAATCATAAAAGTTTTGTTTTAGATTTTGACGGAAGCAGATCAATACTTTTGGGATCTAATGGTGTGGGTAAATCTAATCTACTTGAGTCAGTAGAGTTCATAAGTCAATTAAAATCTTTTAGAGCTGTTAATGATAAAGACCTAATAAAGTATGATGAAGGGCAATCAATAATATCAGCTATAGTTGATTTTAATCATAATATTAAGATTGAAATATCAAGGCAAGGCTCAAAAAAAGTATATTTAAATGATTGCATCTTAAAAAAACAGAGTCTCGTTAAAAATTATCTAAGAAGTGTTTGCTTTAGTTCAAATGATATAAATATTGTTAGGAGTGAACCGAATTTCAGACGAGTATGGCTGGATAAAGTTGTTGCTCAACTTGAACCTGTTTATGTTGAGTTATTAGGTCGTTACAGTAAATTATTAAAACAAAGGAGTCATTATTGGCGCTCAAGTATATCAAAAGAGTATTCATCTTCAACATTAATTGATAGCTATGATTCGCAACTTGCACTTATTGGAACAAGAATTTTTAGAAGAAGAAAAAGGGCTTTAATTAAACTGCAACCTTATATAGAATTCTGGCATAATCACCTTAGTAAATCCAAAGAAAATATTGGAATAAAATTTATTTCTAAATTACAGTCTTTAGATGGAAATGATGATGAGAGTAAAATAATAGATTTATTTACTGAAAAGTTAATCGCTCAACGTGATTTAGAAGAATTGACTGGCAAATGTTCTGTAGGACCTCATCGTGATGATATTGAATTTTGTATTAATAATTTTTCTGTTAGGAAATTTGGGTCATCTGGTCAGCAAAGAACATTAACCTTGGCGTTGAAAATGGCTGAACTTGATTTAGTAAGAAAAACTATAGATGTTAATCCAATATTAATTTTGGATGATGTTCTTGCTGAATTAGATATAGTAAGACAAAATTTATTATTGAATGCGGTAGGTTCAAAAAGCCAATGTTTACTTCTCAGGCTACGATGGCGAGCCGCTTGACTTGATCGCAAAATCAGTCGGAAACGTTGTTCAAATCCCTTACGACAGAGATTACGGACTAACTGTTCGAATTGCGGTAGTGCCGCTTGATTCTCAGGGCGTCGAGCTTAACCAGTATCGCCGTGAAATCACACATGCGATCACAACGCTTATCGACATACCGCCGCCAAAGAATGTCGTAGGCACTTTGGTGCGCGATGATGTTACGCTTTATTGGGAAAACGGAGACAGTCCTTACTACGGCGATGCGGTATTCCGCTACGAAATTTATCGCTCATTCAAAAATAAAGGTGAACTAGCAACATTCCCCGATGACTTTCATTTGTATGAAACGACAATGGGGTTCTAGGGATTTTCCCCTCTAAAAAGACATAATCCTCTGTAGACCACAC
>CAXFGY010000173.1:0-1532 GCA_964002605.1 uncultured Candidatus Marinamargulisbacteria bacterium | reverse complement strand
ATAGCGGGACTTAGGTATAGACGATTTTTTTTTTTACCTTGAAAATCAAGGCGAAAAAGGTGGAATTTTTCAAATTTTGAGTTTTAGCGATGTTGAAACTGTTTTATTGCAAACCAAAACATTCCAAGGTCAACTTGAGGTTGCTGATTCGATTTTCAATACTTTCAGAACCATATGATGACTTAAAAGTACTCATATTGTGATTTGAAATCCAAAACATACCTCAAAATGGGATGAAAATGAGTAAAATGGGGTTAAACAGAGTCAAATATTGTAATATTGGCTTAAAATCAGTGCAATTGTAACTTATAAGTTAAAATATAGAGTATTTGCAGAGTTGAAACTTTCATTGACTTTAAATGTTAGCACAGAATAAGAAGATTATGCCGAAAGCACCTCTGGATAAGAATGCGAAACTAACAAAAAAATTTTAAAGTTGCTTAATTAATTTGAAAATAATTTCGGGAGAATAAAGATGTCACTGCCGTCTTTTACACCAGATTTAGACGAAATTTGCTAAAGTTTGTATATTTTTGGCATATTTCAGTAATTCTGTCATTTCCATGCATACTTTCAACTTCAGAACACGATTTGACTTTAAAAAACATTTCAAAAATGGTTTTAAGTGTTTTCAATGGATTCAGCAACCTCGAATTGACCTTGGAATGAACTGGTTTGTAATAAAACAACGTGAAAATTGATAAAATTTAAAAAGTTGAAAAATTCCACCTTTTGAGCCGTAACCGATCCATACTTTGTCTGATCGTTGACATATCCGACAGTTCTTGAAGAAAATTCTCGTTTTTGATGGCACAGCTGCAGATTTTGAATATTTTGATCATGAAAATGTTTTTGCCCAGCATTTCACACCATGTTAGGGGAGATTCTTTGTTAAAGCTTGCCCATAATTGAGCAAACAAAAAATTCAAACGATAAAAAATATGTTTTTGCCCACAAATACGTCAAAATCTGAAGTTTGGTTTTGCCCTGATTTTGGTGTGGATCTGATTTTTGGTATATCTCCGAAGTTGAGTTTTGCCCTGATTTATTGATTTTTTTGTGTGTAAAATGTGTTTTTATTCAATAATTTTTTCATTTCAGAAAAATGTTGTGTTCCTAATGATTATGAAAATTCCGGACACTTCATTTGCTTCAACTGTAACTTTGCATCAAAAAGCAGTTTAGTTTTACTTAATTACGTTCTGCGACAAGTTCTATATCCGACAAATAATGTGAAAAATGAGGAACGCGCCTTTTTAAGGGCAGTTTTTGATTTTTATGCCCAGCATTGAACACAAAAAATTTCTGCCATCATAACTCCGCAAAAAAGCTGATTATGAACATAATCAAGAAAGTATGGATGGGTTAGTTCCGGCTTATCTTCGACTTAATCAACATCCATCTCGGCATGTTATGTCTTCAAAAATGTTTTCAATATGTTCAGCGACATCTAATTGACTTGAAATAAATTTATTTTGGTCCACAATACTTTAATTTTGAAGGTTTTGACGGCTTTGTAAATCTTGAAGATC
>CAXFGY010000172.1:0-1591 GCA_964002605.1 uncultured Candidatus Marinamargulisbacteria bacterium | reverse complement strand
GGGCTAAAATGATTTGTTAATTAAGACATTTTCCTATTAAGGGGGGTTAACCTACTTAGACCCCCCATAGTAGAGTATAATTAGGAAATATAACGGAGGCATACATGACTAAAAAATTATGGGGCGGACGATTCAAAAAAGGGCTCTCTAATTCAGCGATAAAACTGAGCCATTCTGTCCATATCGATAAGCGACTCCTTCAATACGATATTCGGGTCAATCAAGCCCATGCAAATGAGCTAACAAAAGCAGGTGTATTTACAACAGAAGACAATCAAAAAGTACAAAATTACTTAACCCAGCTGGCAATCGATTTTCAAGATAATTTAATAAAAAACGACGAAGATATCCATAGTTGTGTCGAGCGACTGGTTACAGCGGCATTGGGCGATCTTGGAAAAAGACTCCATACCGGAAAGTCTAGAAATGATCAGGTGATTACCGATTCCCGACTCTTCATCAAAGATCAATGTAAAACAGTACAAGGATTACTTGCTCAGCTTAACCAAACACTCCTTAAATTAGCGGATCGTCATATTGATGTCATTATCCCTGGATTTACCCATTTTCAACCGGCACAGCCTGTCTTATTTTCTCATCATTTATTGGCCTATGTTGAAAAATTTAGTCGAGATTTAAAGCGATTTCAGGCCACATTTGATACGGCTGATGTTTGCCCGTTAGGGTCAGCGGCATTAGCAGGTAATAATTACGATTTAGATCGAGATGCCATTGCAAAAGAGCTCGGGTTTTCAGCCATCACACAAAATAGTATGGATGCCGTTTCAGACCGCGACTTTATTTTAGAGTTCCTTGCTGCCAGTTCCTTTTGTATGACCCATCTAAGCCGATTTTGTGAGGAGATCATTGTTTGGAATTCGCCGATGATGGGATTTGTCCAGTTGGGAGATGATTTTACAACAGGGTCTTCGATTATGCCCCAAAAGAAAAACCCGGATATGGCTGAACTCATTCGCGGAAAATCAGGTCGCGTTTTAGGTCATTTAACGTCATTGCAACACATCTTAAAGGGACTCCCTTTAACCTATAACCGTGATTTACAAGAAGATAAAGCAGTGATGTTTGATACGACAGATACGATCGTTGATTCATTAACGTGTTTCTCCGAAATGATTGAAACACTAACGCTTAATAAAGCCGCCATTCAAGCGATGCTCGATAAGGGCTATTTAACAGCGACAGAGTTTGCAGATTATTTGGTCAAAAAAGGGGTTTCGTTTCGAAACGCACATGAAATGACCGGTAAAGTCGTCAATTATGCTGTTGAAAATAATAAGCGACTCGATGAATTATCACGAGATGAATTCACCCAATTTTGTGAAGCGGTTGATGACGATGTTTATGATGCAATATCCATTGGTGCTGCTATTCAGGCAAAAAATGGAGTAGGGGGGACAGCAAAAGCTCAGGTCGTTGCACAGATTAAGCGGTTAATGGCAGAGTAAGTTAACGTAGCCGAAATGATTAGTATTCATCAAAGCCCAAGAGCAAGGCATAAATTTCAGATCAGGATGCGCAGCAACCTTAGGGTTGTAAGTAGTCTGAAATTAAATTTTAACGCAGATATTGG
>CAXFGY010000171.1:0-1638 GCA_964002605.1 uncultured Candidatus Marinamargulisbacteria bacterium | reverse complement strand
ATATCTAATTATACAATACTTTCAAAGAAAAATAAAAAATGGTAGATTAATACTGTCTTCGTGACCAATAAAATGAGGAGTAATGCTAATGATCAACGCCTGTTTAATCATATTATTATTAATATCAGTACCAAGTTCAATTTTAGCACATTGTGGTGTTTGTGGAGTAGTCGGAGCAGCTCAGAAAGAAAGTACATATCACAAGTCGGGTACGTTTAATATAAAAGGACTAACAGCAAAGTAAGAAAAGTCTTTGAAGAAAATAACAGAAAAATATTATAAAAAGAAACAGGAATTAATGACGCAAAAACGAAGTTTAGAGAAAGAGTTTTATAACAATGTTGAATCAATTTTAAATGATGATCAGTTTAGAGACTATTTAATTCAAGCACTCACAGAAAAAAAACATCACCATTAATCCGCTTAGTTAGCGTAGTTGCTTATAAATATAATTAATGTGTTCAGGACCAATACCACAACAGCCACCAATAATAGTGGCATTATTTTGACGCCATTGAGATACAAAACTAAAATAGTCTTCAGGTGATAAGGGTTCATCAGGTCTAAAATTGCCATGTACATGATGGTCACTACTAGGAAGTTTTTGAAAGGAGTTAGCATATCCCCCCTTTAATTTATCTGTTTCTAGAAGTGCTAAGCCTTGTGAAATGGTATAAGGCTGTGCACAATTAAAAAGAAGCGCATCATAATGAAGCCCATCAAGGTTTTGAGTAATTTGGTTAATTTTATCTTCACTCAGTATTTGGTCAGGGGAATGATCATCTAAAATAAAGGAGACCCAAATCGGTTTATTAAACGGTTGAAGTGCAGTGACGGCCATAAATGCTTCTGGGATAGAAGACATGCTTTCACAAAGAAAAACATCAATATAGGGTAATAAATTTTGAGCAATAGCGGTGTAACTTTTGATTCCAATAGGTTGATCTACAACTAAATCAGGGCGATAGGAACTTGCTAAAGGGGGAATTGAACCTGCAACTTTAACTGTATTGCCTGTTTTTTTTACTGCAGATTGCGCAAGTTTTCCAGCTAACTGCGTTAATGAGCCTAATTCATCAGAACGATTAACTTGCTGTAAAATAGACGGTACAACCGTATAATTATTTGTTGTAATAATAGTAGAACCAGCATTAATGTAGTCACAATGGACATTAACGACAGCATCAGGATCTTCAATAAGACCAGTTGCAGACCATAAAATAGGGTCAAAGTTAGGGAGTCGTTTTTTGAGCTCTCGCCCCATGCCACCATCTAATAAAATATAAGAAGTATTATTTTGATTTGAATGTTTGATTTTAGAATTCATTCTTGGAAATTATAATTAAGTATATTTTGATTTGCAATCTTTATATCTTTGTATTATTACTTATGAGCGTCTGAGGGTAAAAAATAATTGTAAAAAATCATTGAAGCTCACATCGTAATGGATATCTTTAGTCAATAATATTGGGTTTAAATTTTTAGAAAAAAGGGTATTTAATGACATGGATTTAAAAATAAGCGCAATACCTTCAGCATCAAACCTTTTGAGTAATAAATCAAAGTTAAAAATTTTAAAAAAAAGAGATTATATTTTATGAACAAACAGAATATATTAGTAACAGGTAGTTCAGGTTA
>CAXFGY010000170.1:0-1660 GCA_964002605.1 uncultured Candidatus Marinamargulisbacteria bacterium | reverse complement strand
AGTTGAGTTTGATGAATGGGTAGTTTTGGACATAAACTCGAATTAGGATCTGTATTCGTTGCTGCACTATGATAAAAAATAGTATTTGAGTTACTATCAAAAGGGTAGCGAGTAAAGACTGCTGATTGAGTGGGTGTAATCTCATATTTGAGATAGATATCGAGACATGCAGCCCCATCAGAAAAAGCTTGAGTATGCTTCACTGTAAATGGGATTTCAAAATTTGTTGTCACTATTTTATTGCTGATATAACTGGGCGATAGTGAGAACTCTGGACTAATATCTTTACCGGTAATTGTATGAAGATAAAGTCTAGGTGACATTAATTGGAGATTAATTGATGAAATAGTAGGGTTAAGAATAAGTTTAAATGTAATATCTTGTGAGACTGTTGCATCTGAAATGCTTTCAAACGAATGATTGATTTGAATGTCATCAATATAGCTTTTAGATACAATTGATTTTGCTGAAGGGTCAGGAAGCGGCAGATTACCACCAACCAATAATGTATCTTCCTCTGAAGTGATATTAATCAATTGAGATTTGATTGTTCGATTAGCCGCAAGATGGCCGATATCATAAAGAATAAACAAAGAAGATAATTCGCTACTAATTTCAATATTAGAAACAATAATCGTTTGACTACTATCAGTCGCAGCTGCAGCACCTAATAGTTGATCATGTTCGGGTTCAAAGCGTTGGTTAGGTGTTAAGTTTATTTTGCTGGTTTGGTCGCGATAAATCCAAACTTTTGTTGCGCCTTTACTAATGGGGCTAAAACCAGATGGATTTGAAATGGTAAATTTTGTATTTGCAAACGGGGTTTCGGTTCTTAGTGTGACATAGAGCATTGGTGCTTTCTGTTGTCCAGCAATCACCGTATCTAAGCTAATATCTGTGATTTTTGTAATCATGATATTGGGCTCAGCTAAACTAATTTTCGCATCAGGAGAGGGCTTTTGAGTCGTATTTTGATTGATAATGCCATGAATCGTTTGATGATTATCAATGATTAAAAAATCAACTTGGCTTAATCGTGCAATTGCAATTTTTTTGGAATCAAATTTTGATATTGCTCCAAACTCATACGTGACAAAAAATGTTTTATTTTCATTTTCATTTAAGAATACAGGTGATGTTGTCATATTAATAGACGTTCGTTGAGAATTTAGACCTATCGCAGATTCGCCAACCAATAAATCATCGGAATAAGACAAAAATGCTTCATTATTATTTTGATAAAGTGCGGTATTAATAATGTTTTCATTGCTGTTGAGATTAGTGGCAAATTTAACAGTTGCTTCATCGGGAGTCGCATTATCAATTACAACATTATTAATAGTGAGCGCAGTGCCGACCGCTTGTAAATCAAATTGTAATATAGGCGCAATCGTGTAAGGCCCATAAGTGGGTTCAGGTTGTTTGGTATATTTTTTAATATTTTGAACTAATATCCCCCCCACGTTAATATTGTTATTATTATTGATGAATAAATGTCTCATTGGGATATCCTCGAATATAAACGGGTCATCACTGTCAAATTCATACTTAACAGCCACTTGGGTCAGTGCTAAGTGAATTTCTTCGGAGTCTGATGATAGTGGGTAGTCATTAATATTAAATTTAATCCTAATATTTGTTGTTGTATCTGCAACTCTAA
>CAXFGY010000169.1:0-1728 GCA_964002605.1 uncultured Candidatus Marinamargulisbacteria bacterium | reverse complement strand
TTTTAAAAAGACTTGACCCAACTTATGTGACATTGAGATGAGCTTGTGTGGTTAACTGTTTTGCTAATAAAATTGCCGCTTTTGTAGAGGATTCATTTGCTGTTCCTTGTCCTGAAATATCAAATGCGGTGCCATGGTCAGGGGAGGTTCGAATAAAGGGGAGGCCGATCGTGACGTTAACGGCGTCATGGAATCCAATTAGTTTAATGGGGATCAGGCCTTGGTCGTGATACAGCGATACCACAAGGTCAAAATCGCCCTGCCTTGCACGATAATAGAGGGTATCCGGTGGATAGGGGCCTGATACGGTATCATTGTACTGTTCTATTACGTCTGTAATGAGGGATTCTTCGTCTCCAAATAGTCCGCCTTCCCCGGCATGGGGGTTTAAGCCTGCAACGGCAATTTTGGGTGATGTAATGCCCAGATTTTGACAAAATAATATGCCATGATTAATGGTCTGCTGTAATTTTTTTGGGGTTAATTGTGATGCAACATGCATTAAGGGGATATGAATCGTTGTTAGGATGGTTTTTAATGTCGGTGTGTAAAAGGCCATGGATACAGGCCCTGATTTAGAGAGTGATTGTAATGCGGTGGTATGTCCGGTATGGGTGATGTTTGCCATTTGCCATGCAGTTTTACTTATCGGACCTGTTATTAGTGCCTGTATTTTCCCTGATTTTGCGTAAGAAATAGCGTGTTCTAGGTAGGTATAAGAGGCGTGGCCATTTATTGGATGATCATGGCGATTGATGGGATGCGGTAATTCACAACAATGTATAGTGGTGATTGTGTGTTGTGTGCATGTCTGAAATGGTGAGAATAGTGATTCTGATCCAAATAGAATAATCTTTAGTGGCTGTAGAATTTTAGTGAGCGCTTTTAGGATGACTTCTGGCCCAATTCCGCCGGGATCGCCAAGTGTAATGCCTAATACTGTATTAATTCTTTGACTCCGTTTAATTGTAAAAATTGGCGTATCAGTAATTGTTGTGTTAGTGGAGATGATTCATAGTGTACATCCATATAAATTTGGTCATTTTTGATCATTTTTTGATCTAATATTTTACACTTAAATGACGATAATATACTATTAATTGTTGTGAGCTGCGCCATTGAATGGAGTTGAAATACTATTCGATACAATTGAGGTTGGCACTCTTTATTTAGGATCTGTTTCTCTGTCCATAATAGACTTGAAATAATCACTGTCGTTATGATTGCGATGAGTAGGTGGTTCATTGCTAATAATGGTCCTATGAGTCCTAAAATGACGATATTGATTATGGATTGCAATTGGTTTCGACGTTGGTTTAGTGAGACGTGGCCGTAAGATAGCATGAAACTAAAGGCTAAAATAATCGTAAAGACGATAATCAGTCCCCATATCCCTAAATGAGGCGGAAATACGACTAAACACAAGGATATTAAAAGGGCTATCATTAGATACGTTCGTAATGGTAAGAATCTTTGATTTTCAGGAATTAAGTAGTGGAGTATACAGGAGACCCCTCCCATTATGCTCAGTTTAAATAAGAAAACCATGCTTATGATTAGCGTCATGGAGGATAGTATATCATGGGAGCTGTCGAAAAATACCCTACAGGGGTTTAAGGGGATGATTATCGTCCCCTTTGGGGCAAAAAAATTATTAATTTATAACTGTTGTCTATTAAGGGGGGGGGTACCCCCCCCCTTAGACCCCCAGTATGGGAAACCCAATTA
>CAXFGY010000168.1:0-1766 GCA_964002605.1 uncultured Candidatus Marinamargulisbacteria bacterium | reverse complement strand
TGAAAGAATATATTTCAGAAAATTTTAATTACGCTTTTGGACAACATTCTGGGGTAATTGACATTAATAAGGAAAAGTTTGAGTTACCGAGATTCCCTATAAATGAAAATTATGGTAAAATTGAAAGATTTAAATCTATTATAAAAACCTTCCCTCTTGAATATAAACAATTAATGGATATACTCCCACTTTAATATTTTCGACTAAACTTAATGTGACTTTTTTGCCCACATTATCTTTATATTGCACTAAATCTGTTGTTACTACTTTTGAATCTGGCAATGCATTTGGCGTTGGTTTTTCTGACTTATTTGCTGGTCGACTATCCTTAATTTTAATGATATTAACCCCAATATCATCGTCAATAATTGTAAAAAACCCAAGTTTTCTGGTCTTAACATTTTCACTTACCACAACCACTTTATCTTTCAAATCAAACTCATATAGTCGTGGCGAATCATTATCATTATCATCATCATCTACGATTAAGGTAAACGTTGCCGTTGGGAGTATGTCTAATTTTGCATCTACCGTTAATACTGTTGGCCCTATTAAATTATTTGACTTTAATGAAATGACTCTATTTCCAATAACAGTGGCTAGACTACTCCCATCCATAAATTTAATCTTATCTATTGCGCCACTCAACTGAATATTATTTGTTCCTATAGAATCATCACGGATATTTAGAGTGGCAACAACTATATCATCAACACCATCAACTTCACTCTGACTGACCCATCTAAAGTAATCTTGAAACGCTATGTCTGTAGGATCATCATCAATATCATTCACATTAATTGTTACTGTTGCAATATTAGATGAAGCCTGCCCATCATGTACTTGATAAGTCAATGTATCAACCCCATAAAAATCTAAATTTGGCGTATAATATGCCGTACTTGTTCCGCTAACTAAATGAGCTATTCCATTTTTAGGATTTGTAATGATTTCATAACTTAAATTCTTACTACTCGTATCTAAATCAATACTTTTTAACTTAATCTCATAATTATCAATATCTTCATTGATTGTTACTATCAGACTTTCTGCAATTGGGGGACTATTTACACCATTAACTGTAATCACTATATTTTGAGTCAAAATAAAACTTTGCTCCTGCAAAGTAAATTGAACTGTAAATACTAAATGAGACCGTTCTCCTAATTCGTCTGGGGCGGTAAATATAGAATGTGTAGGGTTTGAACTGTCACGATTAATGAGCGCTCCTTTTTGTGCTGTTCCCTGCGGATTAATAATTTGCCAATTATATTGTAGAGTTCCATGATCCCTATTCAGTTGACTCATTTGAATCACTATATCTTTTGTTGCCCCTTCTTCAACCTCTATATATTCATCTACCCAAACAATATCAAACTGATCAACCACATTAATCGTAACGGTATAGTCTGTTAAAGACTGTTTCTTTCCGTCTGAAACCCGATAATTAAATGTGGCTACTTTATTAAAATCATCCTCTGGTCTAAAAATAAAATTCTGTTCCCTTAGATTTTTAGATGAAATTTCTTGATTTAATCTTATAAGACTTTCAGATAAAAATAACTGCCCCGTATTTATATTAGGTGTTGCCGTAATAATAATCGCATCTAAACTAACCCCTTCAATATCAATATAATGATTATTGAAATGCTGATAATTAAAATTAAAAACAACATCTTCTGTTGCTCTTAATTCAAAATTAGCTGCTATTGGGGCATCATTTACTGCTTGAATATTGATCGTTACCGTATAAACAGATACGGACT
>CAXFGY010000167.1:0-1768 GCA_964002605.1 uncultured Candidatus Marinamargulisbacteria bacterium | reverse complement strand
CGATTAAAACCCTGTTTTAGTATTGTTGAAAACAATTCACGATAATGCCCTTTTCGAGAACGCACAACTGGTGCCAGTAAAATAACTTTTTGGTTATTAAAATCATTATGAATAAGAGAAACAATTTCATCATCACTGTATTGAACCATCAACTCTTGGGTAGCACTACTATAGGCATTTGAAGCCCTTGCATAAAGTAAACGGAAAAAATCATACAATTCTGTGATTGTTCCGACTGTAGATCTTGGACTTTTACTCGTTGTTTTTTGTTCAATCGCAACGACGGGTGATAAGCCATCGACTTTATCAACGTCTGGTCGTTCCATACCACCGATGAATTGACGTGCGTAGGCACTAAAGGTTTCGATATAACGACGCTGCCCCTCGGCATAAAGGGTATCAAATGCAAGTGATGATTTGCCGCTGCCCGACAAACCTGTGATCACGGTAAGTGCATCACGTGGAATGGAAACATCTATGTTTTTTAGATTGTGTTCTCGAGCCCCCTTAACAACAATTTTTTCTTCCATGAGCAAACATGCAAGATACTTTTTTAAAACGATTAAATAAATAGTTTATAATGTGATTTTATGCAAATTGAAATGGGATATTATTTCATTTAAAAACTTGTGAGTTTGTGCTCTGAAATATGTATAGTGTTTTTTTAGAATCGAAACTGACATTCCCATTGGTTCTATATCTTTTCGTCTCGACATCTGGTTTAAAATCAAGCGTATGCCATCAATCGAAGCATAACATGCTAACCATCCATACTTTTCCATGGCTATAAAATAATTTTTGGCACTTTCTGGCATCAAGTGAAGTTGATTTTGGAGAATATCAGATACTTTAATAACATAATCGGATAAAGAAACACCTTGGAAATCGCGAAAATCAAATGCCAGAAAATGGTCGTAAAACAAGTCTAAAATAACACGTGACCGGTGACGATATTGATCAAACAACATAGCGCGTAACTCTCGACTGATGGGATGACTGTCCGTAAATAGATCAATTTCTCGGTGGAGTTCAATTCCCTTTTGAATAGACGAATCATATAGGTGAAGTGTCTTATTACTGACATGATCCCACAAAAAATTTCCCAATAGGATTTTTTCATCACCCCCAGAAAGAACCATATGGCCGAGATAATTCATCCCCCAAAAATAGGAATGTCGGACGTATTCTTTATTATCTTTGCAAAAGATGACGTTAATCAGCTCAGTTTCTGGAATTCGAGGGACCTTAGGTGGTAAAACTGGGGATAACCTCACCCCAATCGATGTTGTACGTTTTGCCAGCGCCTATGGGTCGTGGCTGTTACAAAATCATAAGAAAGCCACTGTTGTAGTGGGTCGTGATGCACGACCTTCTGGACCGATGATACAAAACTTGGTTCAACAAACACTTGTTTCGCTTGGAATTGATGTGATTGACCTAGGATTGTCCACCACGCCAACCGTGGAGATTGCGGTTCCTTTGGAAAAAGCGGATGGTGGCATCATTTTAACGGCGAGTCACAACCCCAAGCAATGGAACGCCTTGAAATTATTGAATGAAAAAGGCGAGTTTTTGGATGCGGAACAGGGGGCGAAGATTCTTGCCTTGGCCGAGAAAGAGGATTTCGAGTTTGCAGAGGTAGATGATTTAGGGGAAATCATTAAAAATGATTCCTATATCGATATCCATATTGATGAAGTGCTGGAGTTACCCTTGGTAGATGCCGAAACCATCAAAAAAGCTGGATTCAAAGTTGTGGTGGATGGTG
>CAXFGY010000166.1:0-1841 GCA_964002605.1 uncultured Candidatus Marinamargulisbacteria bacterium | reverse complement strand
CTGTCTGGTTGAATGTATTGAGATGGATTTCTAAGTTTTTAATATAGGTGAGTGCGGTGCGTTCGCCAACATCACGCCCGTCAAGCAATATGTGAATTCGGATTTTTTTGATTTTTTCTTGGCTTGCTTGTGTAATCATTGTTTTGAGATGCTCAATATGAGAATGAACATTTCCGTCAGATAATAATCCAATGAAGTGAAGCGTACTATTATGTTGGTGTGTGTTTTGAATAAGTAATTGCCATGTATTACCCTGAAATAGTGTATTTGATTTGATCGCATTTTGTACCAATGTGGCACCTTGATCAAATCGTCGTCCTGAGCCAAGGGTATTATGACCGACTTCACTATTTCCCATATCGTCGTCTGTGGGCATGCCTACAGCAGTGCCATGTGCTTTTAACTCAGTGTAGAGGGGGTGGTTGTTAAATGTGTCGATACAGGGCGTTTTTGCCAGATGAATGGCATTGCTATTATCAGATTTTCCAATGCCAATACCATCCATGATAATGAGTACAACAGGGCCTTTAGGGTGTTTAAATGTTGGATGTGGGGATAATGATAGTGTATGGTTTGACATGTTTGCTTAACCTGCTTTTTTCTACTATACTATCGGTCCTGTCTCTTGCCTAGAGGCTTTTTTTATTTTGAAGGTAATTTTTGTAGTAAGGAAAGGAATGTATGTCAAAAAAAGATGTGATGCGATTTGAACTTTTGATGGATGCTGGAAATGGTGCACAAAAAGCAGGTGATATTTTAATTAAAACGCTGGCTAAATCAGGACGTCGTGTATTTATTGAACCGTTGATCCCTGCTGAAATTAGTCCGCCAAAACGAACGCCTCATTCAATGTCAGGTGCTGTTATTCGTGTTGCGAATAAAGAGTTGCTTAGTATTGGATCAACGACAGACCTAATGTTGGTTGAGCATGAAATTTTATTGGAGCGTCGATTGGATGATCAAGATTATGATGAGAATTGTATTATCCTTCTTGATATGGCTGAGGAGCGTCGTGCGAAAGATGCGTATGCCGCTGTAATTTCTCGTGCAGAAGGTCTTGGTCTTAGAGTTATTCCCTTTTCAATGAATGATGCATCTGTTGATATTATTAAAGAATTACATGGCAATGGTAAAAACATGTATTATCTGGGTATGTTGGCGGCGTTGTATCAAGTGCCGCTTGATGATGTAGAAAAGGCTGTTCGTGTTACATTTAAAAAACTATCTGAGGAAAAATTATCCAAAAATATTAGTATTCTTAAATATGGATATGAAAATGCATTGTCGGTTGCGCCTGAGACGTATGAAATTTCAGCGACTGAAATAGGTAACGATAATGTGTTGTTGGACGGAAATACAGCGCTTTCTCTTGGGCTTATTGATTCTGGATATAAATTGTATTCGGGGTATCCGATTACGCCAGCGTCAAGTATTATGCATTCATTGGCGCGTATTTTTCCGTCTTATGGTGGAATGGTTCACCAAGCAGAAGACGAGATTTCGGCGGTTGGTACTGCAATTGGATCTTATTATGCTGGCGTTCCTTCTGTAACCGCTACATCTGGTCCTGGGTTGTCTTTAAAGCAGGAATTTATTGGTTTGGCGTATGCGGCTGAGATTCCGTTGGTTGTTGTTGATGTTCAACGTGGCGGACCGTCTACGGGATTGCCGACGCGTACTGAGCAAACAGATTTGTTTGCTGCTGTTTTTGGGGCTCATGGTGATAATGCAAAAGTTGCTATCAGTGTTGCGAATGTGGAAGATTGTTTTTATGCGCCTCATGTTGCACGATATTTGGCAGAGAAATTAAGAATGCCAGTCTTTATTTTGAGTGACTATAG
>CAXFGY010000165.1:0-1850 GCA_964002605.1 uncultured Candidatus Marinamargulisbacteria bacterium | reverse complement strand
TATTCAAGTTACTGCCGTAGATAAAGATGGCCGTGCTATTTAGTGCCTGAACGAAAACTCATATAAGCCTATAAAATGAGGTCTAAACACCATAATTCCAAATTCAAGTTTATGATTTTTCGTTCTAAAAATGTTATAATCATACTATAAATCAAGGGTTTTGGTGATATTTCCTAAAATCTTCACACTAAAACCAAAATAATAACAACCGTCTTGGAGTTCACTTTTGCGCCAATCCTATAAGCAACAACTCACCTTAACAGCAATTACTACGAACGATATTGTCGGTCGACACCATAGTCGAGATGATATTGATAAACTAACAATGGGTTACAATGTTATTTTGAAGAAGCCTACGTTGCGTGATGCGATTATTGATGTATTAGCCTCTGGCTTAAATCTATCGGCTGATACAGGACGCGAAGGAATGGATTACTGGACTATGTTTGTTTTTGGCAGTGCCCGCGTAGCTTTAGATATGGATTATGACCGATTGCAGAATTTAGTGAATAATCACGCTGCTTTACGCAAAGTTGTGGGTCATGGTGATTTAGATGGTCATCAACAATATGGGCTGACGACACTCAAAGATAATATTCGGTTAATCACCGAGGATATGTTAGCCCAGATTAATACGCTGATTGTTAAAGAGGGACAAGCTTTTGTTCATCCGTATAGCCAGAATACAACACTCAATTGTCGTGCTGATTCGTATGTGGCAATGACCGATGTGCATTTCCCAAGCGATATTAGCTTATTGTTTGATGCAGTTCGCAAAGTTATTGATCTTGTCGGACAATTGTGTAAAACCAACAACATCAAGGGTTATCGTCAATATAAACAAAATCGTGATAAGCTTAAAAAGCTGATGCATAAAGCCCGCAGCAGTAAGAAACGTAATCAAGCGCAAACTAAATCGGCTCATCAAGCGTATATCGACTGTGCCGCCCTACAATTAGCCAAAGCGCAAACACAATTAGAATTACTCAAAAGCAGCGGGGTCTTTTTCATCCAGCAAGGTGAAATTGAGCAATATCAACAGTACGCGAAGACGTTTATTGACCAAATCGAGCGACGGGTCATCAACGGTGAAACCATCAATCATGAGGAAAAGATATTTTCTATCTTTGAACCGCATACTGAATGGGTATCCAAAGGTAAAGCGGGCGTGCCCGTTGAATTAGGGGTAAAACTTGCCATCGTACAAGACCAACATCAATTTATTTTACATCACCATGTGATGCAGCAACAACAAGATGTCCATATTGCCCAGGACTTAGTTCGTGCCATTGAAGAAAAATACGGTACGATTGATTCACTGAGTTTAGACCGGGGATTTTGGTCAGTGGAAAATGAAGCCGCACTAAAAGAGCGTGTGCGGAAAGTCGTTATGCCAAAGAAAGGTTACAAAAATCAAGAACGCCAGGCTATTGAAGACGAAAAAGAATTTACCAAGTTACGCCATCAACATTCAGCGGTAGAATCGGGTATTAACGCTTTGCAGGAGCATGGCTTAAAAAAAGTCCCCGACCATGGCGTTGAAGGTTATAAGCGTTATGTTGCCTTTGGTATTGTGGGATACAATATCCATCGTTTAGGCGCATTTGCATTAGCGCGACATTACCGAGCTTTACGCAAACAAGCCGCCTAATAAATCTGTAAACAGTGAGCGCAGAAAAAAACTGACGGGATAGCTCTGTCTGAAATTCGACTTTTTAAGAAAAAAATCCACATTTAAAAATTAAATGATAAAAATCGCGAAGTGAAATTATTTTTTTCAAAATTTTTAAGAAAAAATTAGGCTCCGCTGAAAATTATGGCGTTTCCGCCCAGGCACTAATTACGTTATG
>CAXFGY010000164.1:0-1858 GCA_964002605.1 uncultured Candidatus Marinamargulisbacteria bacterium | reverse complement strand
CTCCATCGTAAAGCCTGCTCCAAAATCGACACGTCTACAGATGTCCAACATTAATAGCGGACGCGATAGGCCCTTCTCATCTAGGCGTTGAACCAATCGCTGTGATAATGTTGTAATAAAATCAGAAATAGGCAACGGATGATCTGCCTCTGTATATTTAATACCCACCCCGCCACCTAAGTTTAACTGAGGCACATCAATTCCTAATTCTTGTTTAAGCGTTACTAGATGACCTACCATACAATCAACAAGCGCCATATATGGCGCCGGATCAAATAGTTGAGAGCCAATGTGAGCATGAATTCCTAAAAATTGAATCCGATCTGATTCATGGCATGTTTTTACAACAGAAACCATATCCGACAAATCAAACCCAAATTTTGACTCACTGTGACCAGTTTTAATATAGTCATGCGTATTCGCTTCAATGCCGGGTTTCAATCGCACCATCACCTTCGTCGGTTGTGTTTTCGAAGAATAGTGCATAATACGGTCCAGTTCTTGATCATTATCTAACATAATCGTTACTTGATTATCAATCGCTAATTGAAGTTCCTCAATCGATTTATTATTACCATGAAAAATAATATCTTCTGATTTCATATTACTTTGCAACGCCGTATATAGCTCACCTCCAGAAGACACATCAACCCCAATACCTTCTGATGCCAATAGATCCAATAACCCCATTGTTAAATTGGCTTTTCCTGCATACACCACCCGAAAATGAGGGTAATACTGAGATAGTGGCATTGTATATGATCGACAATTATCAATAATGGTCTGTTGATCTAGTATGTATAAGGGGGATCCATATTTTTTAACCAAGTCGTTAACCAAACACCCCCCAATATAGGCATCTCCATTAACTCCTCTAGAAAAAGAAATGGGCCGACTAGATTGCATTATGATGTTTTATCTTTTTTATTAATGACCACAGGAAACGATCGCTGTTTATGCCATTCTACTTGGGCATAAGTAATGACAATAAGTTCATCGCCCACCAAGCCCTTTCGAGCTGCCGGTCCATTTAAACAAATCGTACCACTACCACGTAACCCTGGAATCGCATAGGTAATCAATCGTTCTCCGTTTTGAACATTAACAAGATGAACCTGTTCATTGGCAGTAATATACGCTTCATCCATCCAATCTTCATCAATTGTAATACTTCCCTCATAATAAAGGTTGGCTTCTGTTATTTTGACATATGCTAACTTTGATTTTAAAACCGTAATAACCATCAGAACTTATTTTACAGGAACAGCCTTTGGTGTTCCATGGTCAACAATCAATATCCCATTAAGATGATCAAATTCATGTTGAAATACAGTCGCAAGCAGTCCATTTAGTGTCTCTTCAAATGTATTTCCATTAACATCCTGTGCCCTAATTTTAATCGACTTTGGCCGTTCAATAAGAACTGTAACATTCGGAATGCTCAGGCACCCTTCATCATAGGGACCTACTTCTGTACTCTTCCATATTATTTCAGGCTTAATATATGCTTTTTTATGGGCATCAACACGAATAACAAAGACTGCATCTAAACTACCCACTTGAGGTGCTGCTAACCCAATACCATTCACAGAATCCTTAGTTTGGTACATATCGTTAACAAATCGAGACAATGCTGTCCCAAATACAGTTACAGGAACCGTTTTTTGACGCAAGATAGGGTCGGGATGTGTTATTATATCTAATAGTGTCATTTCTACGCTACTTTTTTAATTAAAGATTTAGATCCCTTTTTTTTATTCAACAATTGATCTTGTGTTTCTTTCGATAGCTTGTGTTTAATAAACGTATTTACATCTTCTAAACCAATTCGAATTTTTTTCGCTTTTGACGACGGCGC
>CAXFGY010000163.1:0-1942 GCA_964002605.1 uncultured Candidatus Marinamargulisbacteria bacterium | reverse complement strand
TTCGACACCAACCCTCTTTAACAGTGGCACCGTCCATAGTCAAATGAGTTCTTGTTATCTTAATACTGTTGATGATTCTTTGGATCATATTTTTAAGGTGTACTCAGATAATGCAAAATTGAGTAAATGGGCGGGTGGTATTGGAACCGATTGGACTAATATTCGTGCAACAGGCTCTAAAATTAAAGGGACAAATGGCGTCTCTCAAGGTGTCATCCCCTTTATTAAGATATTTAATGATGTTGCACTTGCTGTTAATCAAGGCGGGAAGCGAAAGGGGGCAATGTGTGCCTACATGGAAGTGTGGCATCATGATTTTGAGCAGTTTTTAGAGCTGAAAAAAAATACAGGAGACGAACGACGCCGTGCCCATGATATCAATACGGCCAGTTGGATTCCGGACTTATTTATGAAGCGTATGTTGGCGAACCAAAAATGGACGTTATTTTGCCCTGGTGATGTTCCTGACCTTCATGATTTATATGGCGCTAAATTTGAAGAGCGCTATAAATTCTATGAATCACAACAGAATATTCGATCTAAAACAGTAAATGCCCTGGATTTATGGCGAAAAATGTTGACTATGCTCTATGAAACAGGTCATCCCTGGGTCACGTTTAAAGATGTCTGCAACATACGAAGTCCTCAAGATCATGTGGGTGTTGTTCACTCATCAAATTTATGTACTGAGATTACACTAAATACGGCAAATGACGAAACAGCGGTCTGTAATTTGGCCAGTATTAATTTGAGTCATATGATGACTGACTGTATGTTAGATGAGTCTAAAATAGAAGAAACCGTTGGTATTGGGATCCGAATGTTGGATAACGTTATTGATAATAATTTTTATCCGACACCTGAAGCAGAACGGGCTAACTTTAAGCATCGTGCCATTGGATTGGGCATGATGGGATATCAAGATGCGGTATATCAAATGAATATTTCATTTGACTCTGAGGATGCCGTAGCCTTTGCTGACCAATCGATGGAAATGGTGTCTTATTATGCCATTAAGGCTAGCTGTACGCTTGCAAAAGAACGCGGATCCTATGAGACCTATAAGGGAAGTAAGTGGGATCGGGGCATTTTTCCGATTGATACATTGGATGTCCTTGAAAAAGAACGCGGTGAATCTGTTGATATTAATCGCGATACCACATTGGACTGGACGTCATTAAAAGAAACGGTAAAACAACATGGTCTGAGAAACTCTAATATCATGGCCATTGCGCCAACGGCAACCATTGCCAATATTGCTGGCGTGTATCCGTGTACTGAGCCTGCCTATAAAAACATGTATATGAAGGAAAATTTATCCGGAAACTTTATTGTCATGAATCGGTTTTTGATTGACGATCTTGATAAATTGGGATTGTGGAATGATCATATTCTTCAGCAATTGAAATTGAATAATGGCTCTGTTGCGCTCATTAAAGAAATTCCAGATAGTTTGAAAGCGAAATATAAAGAAACATTTGAGATTGATATGAAATGGATTGTTAAGGCTGCTGCACGACGTTCCAAGTGGGTTGATCAAAGTATGTCGACCAATATCTTTATGAATACCAAGAGTGGAAAAGCGTTAAGTGATGTTTATATTGATGCCTGGAAACGGGGCTTGAAGACAACGTATTACCTACGAACACTGGGTGCCTCTCAGGTCACTAAGGCAACAGTATCGGAGGCCGTTGAATCTTCTCCGTATGAAGAAGAACACGGACAAGGACAGCAAAAACAAAAACAAGCGCAAAAACAGCAAAAACAAGAGCAACAGGTATTTCCTATTGCATCAAAACCAGTCTCTGTAACGACGGCGCTTTATACGGATGATGGGGGTGATTGTGAGGCCTGTCAGTAAACGCGATTTAATTTTAAATGAACTAAGGAGTAAATAAAATGTCAGATAATACAAAAGCCCGTACCGATATGTTTCAAGGTG
>CAXFGY010000162.1:0-1969 GCA_964002605.1 uncultured Candidatus Marinamargulisbacteria bacterium | reverse complement strand
TGCTGTTGTTGGTAATGATTATCGTTGCGAATTTGGGGTTGCATCTGATCAAGAATCTGCATTTAATAATTGTGAGAAATGGAAAAAAGAAAAAAATATTTATGGAGAATGTAAACCATTTGCTATCGGTAAAGAAATTGTTTGGAAGGGGATAATTAATGAACCAATAGAAAAAGGAAGAGGTAGTGTAAGCTTTGATGAAGAAGGCTTTGTTTTATATACGTCAGATAGTAATCATCGTGGTCATGTTATTAGAAATGAAAAGGTACATCATGTTAAGCGTTCTTTGGTTTTACCTGATTTGATAGGTGAGTCTGAAGGGGACGTTCTTGTTATTGGATGGGGGAGTAGTTATGGTGCGCTTAAGGAAGCGATTGAGTCGGCTTCTTCGCAAGGTCTTAAGGTTTCTGGCCTTCATTTGAAGGTGGTCTATCCGTTGCCCTTGGGCCTTGAAACTGTTTTTTCTAAATTTAAAAAGGTTGTTACTGTTGAAATGGCGTATGGTGATGACTATAAACCGACACCGTTAGCAACGCTTCTTCGATCTGAAACGCTTGTGGATGTTAAAAATGCGATTTCTCAGGCTACAGGTCGTCCGCTTAAGCCAAAAGATGTGGTTAATAAAATTTCAGAATTGGTTCAGTGTTAGATTTTATGGGGGTAAATTTAAAATGTGTGTTTTTAGGGAAGGAGGATGAATAAAGTGGAAGTTGATGTAGAACAAAAAAAAGTAACGATGAAAGAACTTAAAGCATCTGATCCGAGATGGTGTACTGGTTGGGGAGATTATACGATTTTGGTAGGAATGCGAAAATTTATGGTGGCTAACCAGCTGGCGCCTTCTGATACCGTTCATGTTTCAGGGATTGGGTGTTCGGGGCGGGTTCCGCATTATTTGAATACGTATGGATTACATGGTATTCATGGTCGTGCAATTCCGTTAGCGATGGGCATTGTGTTGACTCGTCCAGACTTAAATGTGTTTATTCACTCTGGAGATGGGGACTCTATTAGTATTGGAGGAAATCATTTATTGCATGGTATTCATAAGAATTTTAACTGTGTGTATTTAATGTTTGATAATCAAATTTATGGTTTGACTAAGCAGCAGACATCACCCACTTCCTCTAAAGGATTAATTACGCAATCGCAGCCAACAGGGTCTTATTTGGAGCCCATTAATCCGATTAAATTTGCCTTAGGTTTGGGGGCGTCTTTTGTAGGAAGTACTGCTGAATGGATGGGAAATCATATGGTAGAAATGATTGATAATGCATTTAAGCATAAGGGATTTTCTTTTATTCATGTTGCTCAGCGTTGTCCTAAATTTAATCCTGCAGCGTGGAATTATCAGGGATCGGATTGGGTAACATTTTTAGAACACGATAATGATGTTTCTGCGGATCTTAAGTTTGCACCGGATGCTCAGTCGGTGCATCATGATTCTTCTGATATTGATGAGGCGTTTAAGCATGCTGCTAATGTCCCCAATGTATTTGGTGTTTTTTATAAGAAGAAAAAGACAATATATGATGAAGTGATGCGTAATGTCCTTGAAGATGCACCTGATTGTGATCGTTCACAGTTGTTGGATAAATATAAAATTTAATGAGTGTTGATTCGATTAATTGTCAGGAGCTTAAACAGTATCTTGATGATGAAAAACGATTTGTTCTTTTGGATGTTAGAGAGCCGGAGGAGTTTGAGGTATGTCAGATTGATGGATCTATTTTGACGCCTTTGTCTGAATTTGAAGAACATTTATTGGATTTTGAACCTGAAAAGGAATATGTTGTGTATTGTAAATTGGGTAAACGTGGTGAAAAGGCATGTTCTATTATGAAGGAAAAGGGGTTTAAGAAGGTAAAAAATTTCCTCAAGTGTGAGTTTTAGATCATTATAGAATTTTGGAACGTTTTTCATTTATCTGGAAAATTGATTTAAGATGATTGCACATGCGCTTGATACA
>CAXFGY010000161.1:0-1975 GCA_964002605.1 uncultured Candidatus Marinamargulisbacteria bacterium | reverse complement strand
AAGTGACACCATTAAATCACTATTAGAAAGTCGAAACATTCAATATATTAGCTATGACGATTGGAGAAAACTAGACACCATTGAAATCGAAAACGGCCAAAAAGTCGGAAAACCAAGAGAAAAATTTACGTCAGTTGAAGACATGTTAACTGCTTTAAAAGAAAAAATATTAAATTAATGGCATTAGTAGAATCAATTCAAATCCCATTAAATACAACAGTACCTGACTTTTCATTACCAACACCTGATGGAACGATAATCTCTCTAGATCGTTCAATTGGAAAAAACGGATGTATTATTATCTTTACCTGCAATCATTGTCCCTATGCCATTGCGATATGGAAACGTATCATAAAACTAAGTCATTGGGCAAAAAATGAAGGCGTCACTACCATTGCCATTAACCCCAACATTCACCCCAACTATCCGGATGATTCAGCAGACAACATGGCAAAAAAAATAACAGAATGGCAAATCCCTTTCCCTTATTTAGTTGACGCCTCTCAAGACGTTGCAAGGAACTATAAGGCTCAATGCACACCAGACATATACCTCATTAGTAACACAAAATCTCTACAATATCACGGTCAATTTGATGATAATTGGCAAGATGAATCACAGGTACAAAAGCAGGATTTAAAAGAAGCGATACTACACTTAATAAGTGGAAAACCACCATTAACCCAGCAACTTCCTTCGATGGGATGTTCTATTAAATGGCATTAAACGTTTTATCAACGAAAGGATCTCGTTTTTTTATACTCGTTCTCATTTGCATCGGAATATACCTCGCAATCATCTATCACAATCATTCCAAACCCCATCAAGCAATGCACTATTCGTCGCAAAGTAGTATAGAAAACCAACTTAAAATCGATATTCAACCCATCGTATTAAATCATACCCAAGCATCAACATTCAAAATCACACTGGAATCCACACAAAACCCAGACCTATCCCAACTCGATTTATTAGAATCAACATTACTTACCAACGATAAAAACACCCCTCAAAAACCCATACACTGGACATTGCAGACCAGCGATCCATTTCATCAAACAGGAATACTCACATTTCCGCCACTCCCTCCAAAAAGCCCCTTCATTTCAATCACTATATTTGAATATACAGATCGGGTATTTACCTGGAATCTAATTCCAGTTGATTAGATTCAAACCACATCAACGCATCATCCATACCCTCATCAATCGAAACCGCTTCCCCAAGACAATACAAGGCCAGACCCACATTGGCTAAGATATATGTGATAATGGGATGATTACTATTTTTAGTCTCAATTAACGATAAAAATAACCGTGCATTCTGTGTTGCATCACCCCCATACTCCGAAATATCAATAGACTCCGAAAACTGCCATGTCCATCGTTTAATCTCACAATTACACTCCGTCCCCGTTACTTCAAAAATCGTATTTTCGCCGTCTAATGACAATTCATCACGACCATCACCCCCCACAACAATTAATGTCTTTGTTGTACCAAGGCGTTGAACAGCTAATGCTAGCTTTTCTGCAATCACAACGGTCGTTGTGCCGATTACCTGATGCGTCACCGATGCAGGATTACATAACGGACCCAACAAATTAAAAATTGTCCGACGCGTCACTGCTTTACGTGAAGGGGCGACAAACCGCATCGCAGGATGAAAGTTCTTGGCCAGCAAAAAACATAACTTTGTTCGATTAAACTGATCGACTAAGGCATCGACAGAAACATCATAAGACACCTTTAATGCATCCAAAAAATCAAAACTGCCATTCGATCGACACGACCCATAATTGCCATGCTTCGCCACCGGATACCCCATTGCAGATACAATAAATGTTATTTGATTTTGATCTAAATTTTCTATCATACAATTGTTTGATTCAGTTTCTCATTATTTTGAACAATAGTCATAATATGTTTTGCTTTTTGAAAATCAGAATCTCTTGCCATCATATTATCGCTTAAAT
>CAXFGY010000160.1:0-2008 GCA_964002605.1 uncultured Candidatus Marinamargulisbacteria bacterium | reverse complement strand
GCATGCCAAAATATTCAACAAATGGATTTGGCTTAAGTGTGACTTCAGTTGTTTGCTTATTTCCGTTTCGCAAATAGGTAACTTTTACTTTATCGCCAGGTCGCTTACTGTTGAGGTAGCCAGTCATATCAGCAAAGGAACGGACTTCGGTATTGTCCACACCAATTATAATGTCTTCTGCTCTCAATCCAGCTTCTTTGGCACCCATCCCGTCTTCCACGTTAGCGATGTAAAAACCTTCCGTTGTGTCAAGATTATAATCTTTTGAAAACCGATTGTTAATCCCATTTCCACTCACACCCAGTAGCGCTTTTTGCACACCACCATATTCGATGATATCTTCATAGACCTTTCGTGCAATATTACTTGGAACAGCAAAAGAATATCCAATAAAAGTACCCATGCCATTGCTAGTGATTGCTGTGTTGATGCCAATCAAATCACCATTAGTGTTGACCAAAGCACCTCCACTATTTCCCGAATTTACAGCAGCATCGGTTTGTATAAACGATTGGTTTGAAGCGTCATTGGGGTTGAGGTCACGTGCCTTGGCGCTGATGATTCCAGCGGTCACTGTTGAATTAAGGTTAAAAGGATTGCCAACTGCAAGAACCCACTCGCCAATGCGGGTTTGATCCGAATCTGCAAAACGAACATATGGGAAAGGTTCAGAACCAATAATCTTCAATACAGCGATATCTGAGCTCGGATCAGTACCAATCAACTCGGCAGCAAAAACACGATTGTCATTTGTTGTGACTTCAATTTGGTCAGCGTCTTCAATCACGTGATTGTTGGTAATCAAGTATCCATCTGGAGAAACAATAACACCAGACCCCATTCCAATACGAGGGTATTTTTTTGGTGAATCATAGAATAAATCCCATAAACTGTATGATTGTCTGTTGTTTTTTGCTGTGTTTGTGATATGAACAACAGCGTCGATTGTGCGGTCAACAGCCACTGTAAAGTCAGTGTTTTCTGCTGAATCCCTGACAACAGCTGGTGTTGAATAGGATGTTTCAACCATAGGCGTTGCAGGCTGTGTCACAATGACTTTAGTCGATGAAAAGAAAAAATGATAAACACCTATGAGAAATACAGCAGTTGAAAATGAGAGTAGTAATTGACGATATATTGATGACATAACGATTAATTTATTTTACAAAATTAGCAGATATCATGCCAAATTTTTAATTTTTTAACTTCGTTTTAACATCCTTTTGTCTCAGAAAATTTAGCAATATATTTACCACGTGAAAATCCCTTTTTATAAATATCAAGGTACAGGAAATGATTTTGTGATGATCGATAATCGCAATGATGATTTTCCTAGTTCCAATCATAAAATGATTTCAACCCTTTGCGATCGTCGTTTTGGCATTGGGGCTGATGGTGTGATCCTATTGCAAAAACATGAGAAAGTCGATTTTATAATGCATTATTTTAATGCTGATGGAAAACCCGGTTCGTTTTGTGGTAACGGCGGTAGGTGTATTGTTGCTTTTGCAAAACAATTGGGAATCATCGACAGAAAAACTATTTTTGCAGCATATGACGGACTTCACGAAGCAACAATCGTTGATAATGTGGTTTCACTATCTATGGCAGACGTCAATCATGTTTCAGTTTATCCAAAACATGTTTTTTTAGATACCGGCTCACCACATCACGTAGCTTTTGTTACAAACACAATAAAGTTGGATGTGCCAACACAAGGTGCTTTGATTGCTCACAATAAAACCTATGGTATTGAAGGTTCCAACGTAAATTTTGTTAGTGTTGACAGTGAAGATTACATTACTGTTCGGACTTTTGAAAGGGGTGTTGAAGACGAAACCTTGTCATGTGGTACAGGAGTAACTGCTGCTGCCTTGGCAGCATTTTCAACAGATAAAATAAAGGTCAATCATATTGAAGTTCAGACATTTGGAGGACTTTTAACAGTATCTTTTCAAAAGCAAAAAGATAGCTTTGCTGATATTGTTTTAACAGGTCCAACCGAGCT
>CAXFGY010000159.1:0-2039 GCA_964002605.1 uncultured Candidatus Marinamargulisbacteria bacterium | reverse complement strand
TTACAATTTTAACTGAAACAGATTACAATATTAAAAAATTATAATATGATCCTATTATTCAATTTTGATTTTAAATTAAAAAATAAGGAATTTGAAAGTGAATTGTCTAAAAAAACAGTTTAAACTTACTCAAAATCAATGAAAAAAATTACTGCAACAGAATACATTAATGCTGCATTAATATTTTCAGATGGTCGGTACTTTATTGGCAAAGGAATCGGTAAAATTGGAAGAACGGAAGGTGAGATTTGCTTTAATACTGGAATGACAGGCTATCAAGAAACGCTTACAGATCCTTCTTATGACCACCAAATCATTACATTTACATTTCCTCATATTGGTAATGTTGGGGTAAATGACGAAGATAATGAATCCAAACATGTTCATTGTCGAGGATTAGTTATCCGAGAAGACATTACTGATCCTGCTAATTACCGTGCCACTGATCATCTCAATCAATGGTTAATAAAAAAAGAAGTGGTGGGAATTTCAGCTATCGATACGCGTGCAGTTACTAAACATATACGTCATCATGGCCCACAATATACGTGTATTATCTCCGTTAAACCAGGAGAATCACTCAATATTGATGATATTCAGTCTGAAATTAAAAATTGTTCCAATTTAAGTGGCGTTGAATTAACCCAAAATGTTACCACCCCTACCCCTTACCACTGGAATGAACATAGTTTTAGTTTAGGGCAAATAGAATACAAACAACAAACTCAACATCATTATACAGTTGTTGCAATTGATTATGGAATTAAACAAAATATTTTGAGACAATTAACCGATGTTGGCTTTAAAGTGATTGTTGTTCCAGCTACCAGTTCTTACCAAGAGATTATTAGTCATCAACCCGATGGTATATTTTTATCAAATGGGCCTGGAGATCCTTTTTCAACTGCTCAGTTTGCAGTTAATGTTATTCAGGAAATTATTGAAAATCGAATTCCTTTATTTGGAATTTGCATGGGAAATCAATTACTTGCTATTGCGGCCAAGCTCTCAACTATTAAAATGACAATTGGACATCACGGTGCCAATCAACCAGTTCAAGAATTATCTACAAAAAAAGTATTCATTACAAGTCAAAATCATGGCTTTTGTGTTTCTAATAAAAATATACCCAATAACGTTAAAGTAACGCATATTTCCCTATTTGATCAGAGTATTGAAGGGATTAGTTTAACTGATAGACCGGCATTTTCAGTGCAATTTCATCCTGAAAGTTCCCCTGGACCTCACGAATGTCATTATTTATTTAAAACGTTTTTAAATTTAATTAAAACTGAAAAAGGATTGAAAAGTAATGCCTAAACGTACTGATATTAAGAAAATACTTGTACTTGGTGCAGGTCCAATTGTTATTGGTCAAGCTTGTGAATTTGATTATTCTGGAACACAAGCATGTAAAGTACTTAAAGAAGATGGTTATGAAGTCATTTTAATTAACTCCAATCCGGCAACAATTATGACTGACCCTAACACAGCTGATAAAATTTACATCGAACCCATCACCCCTGAATGTATTGAAAAAATTATTGTCAAAGAACAACCCGATGCCCTTCTACCTACTGTTGGAGGGCAAACCGCACTTAATGCTGCAATGGCTCTTCATAAAAATAACATTTTAAATAAATACAATTTGCAATTAATTGGCGCCAATCCTGATGCCATCGATAAAGCTGAAAACCGTAAGCGATTTAATCAAGCAATGAGAAATATAGGTTTAGCGGTTCCTAAAAATGCTGTTGTTACGACTCTTGAAGACGCTTTAACTGCTCTTAAAACCATTGGATTACCGGCTATTATACGACCTTCATTTACCCTTGGTGGAAGCGGCGGTGGGATTGCTCATACCCGTAAAGAATTTGAAGAAATTGTTAAAAATGGTTTAGATTTATCCCCTACGACGGAAGTGTTAATTGATGAGTCTATACTTGGTTGGAAAGAATATGAAATGGAAGTCATTAGAGATAAAAATGACAATGCCATTATCATTTGTGCTATCGAAAATATTGATCCAATGGGTGTCC
>CAXFGY010000158.1:0-2070 GCA_964002605.1 uncultured Candidatus Marinamargulisbacteria bacterium | reverse complement strand
TCAATTAATGGTGCAAATACATTCATTAATAAAATTGCTAACATTACGCCTTCGGGATAGGCGGGATTAATCACACGAATAATGACGGTTAAAACGCCAATTAAAAACCCATAAATCCACTTTGATTGCTCTAATGTAGGTGATGACACCGGGTCGGTCGCCATAAATACTGCCCCAAATGCAAAACCACCCATACATAAATGATAGATTGTCGGTAATTGAAAAAATGATAATGTCGCAGGTCCAGCAACCATATTAAAAATTGTACTCATAAAAATTAATCCGATAACACAACTTAACATTGTCCGCCAGCTTCCTACTCCAGTAAGAATCAATACCAACGCTCCAAATAGGGCGCATACTACTGATGTTTCTCCGATGGAACCCGGAATAAAGCCTAAAAATAATTGTGTTAAAGTAAAGCCAGCATTATGTAGTGACTCCACAACAGGCATCCCCATCGGCGTCGCTGCAGCGACAGCTAATGCAGTTGCACCTGAAAACCCATCAATAGCCGCCTCTTTTGAAACAGCCGTCCAAACACTATCGCCACTAATTTGAGCAGGATATGCAAAAAATAAAAATGCACGTGCTGTTAACGCAGGATTTAAAAAATTACGTCCGGTGCCACCAAACACTTCTTTACCGATCACAACGCCAAATATAATACCCACCGCTGCTTGCCATAACGGTAATGTCGGCGGTACGATTAAGGGGTATAATAACCCTGTCACTAAAAACCCTTCATTAATCTCATGGCCTCGAATCACGCTGAATAACAACTCACAAATGCCACCTACCGCATAAGATACGATCACTAGAGGAATCACATATTTAAGTCCTGTCATGATAACAGGAAAAAAGTCTAAAGATAGTCCGGCCGCTTTATGAGCTTGATATCCTGCGTTATAAATTCCAAATAAAAGCGCTGGTTTTAATGCTAATATCACAATACTCATATACCGTTTTGTATCCAGTGAATCCCTGACATGAGCTCCACTGGTTGTGACGGCTTTTGTACTAAACAAAAATGATTGCAACGCTTCAAAGGCAGGATAAAATTTCTCATATTTACCGCCTTTTTCAAAAGAAGGCTCTAATTTATCGACAAATTCTTGTAAAAACTTCATGAATGCGTTTCCTTTTCAAGTTGCTGCTGCATTGAAAGAATCGTCGGTTCAAAATTTATTTTTGATGGACATACATAAGTACATAAGCCACAGTTAATGCAATCTAGTACACCTAACTTTAATGATTCTTCAATATCATTAGCATAAATACTTTTCATTAATAATTGGGGGTAAACGCCCATTGAACAGACTTGCACACACTTGCCACACGAAATACAAGACCGATCTCCACCATTTAAACTTGTAGTCATTTCCCATTCTGATTTTTTATTTAATGCCGACATGTACGTCCGCGAAAATGAATGCTTATCAAAACCCAATCGAAAAAAGCTTAATAACTCGGGCTCTTTCCCTTCACGAATTAAATGTAATGCATCATCTCTAATTCCTAAAAACCCTTCAGCACTCACCTTTCGTCCTTGAAATATGCCCCCTGCAATGTAGCGAGTGGGTTCTGTTGGAATATCCTCTTTTATCAGTGCTTTTATAGGAACGCCTTCTCTTGTTATGATATGTCGTGGATTTTTTGCTAAGCTTCCTGCAATCACTACTATTTTTTCAACTGGATACTGCCCCATTAAAATTAACTTTCCAATACGAATAACATCTTGTCCATATATTCCCCATGACGTATTTTGTGCTGCACTTTTTTTGGTATGATATAGGACGGTTCCAGTTTGATTTGCAGGGTAATGTCCTTTAATATGATGCGTTACAATTTTATCAATGTTGAGTGATACTTTACTATGTAAGGCCTTGCTCACTATCACTGTTTTTGTGAGTTGTTTTAAGGCTAAAATACCCGCTTCAAAATAGCTTTCATTCCCCTCAAGATATACATTTGAACTGGGGTGATAGGGCTCATCATTATCAATGGCAACATAAATGGCTGGCGGGACTATTTCTGGATTTGGAATTCGTTGAAATGGAAACTCTTCAA
>CAXFGY010000157.1:0-2081 GCA_964002605.1 uncultured Candidatus Marinamargulisbacteria bacterium | reverse complement strand
CGAAGACACTGCACGGCAGGACCACGGGAACGATTAAGCACTTTAAGCTGAATAAATGTGTGATCGGCGCAGCGCCCCATTTCACCACCCAGCGCATCAATTTCGCCGACCATTTGACCTTTTGCAGGTCCCCCAATCGAGGGATTGCACGGCATAAGACCAATCGTATCGATAGACATCGTAAATAGAACGACACGACACCCCAAACGGGCCGCAGCAAGAGCGGCTTCTATTCCAGCATGGCCACCGCCAACGATAATAACGTCCGATTGTTGTGTGTTACTCACTGTCATAAGGCTTAATTTATAGCATGAGTGTGTAAAAGAGGGTAGTGATTAAATCGACACCCCAAATACCACAGCCACAGCAACGCCCAATATAATCCAAATCGTTTTTGAAGAAAGGGATTGTATTTGAGATAATAGGCCGCCTGAGTTATCTTGTGAGGGAGGTGACACCAGAACAACTTCAGTTGCGGATTGCTCCTCTCCCAATGCCTCTAATATCCCATCAACATGAACAACACCATGTCCTGACCACTGATCATATCCGACGGGTGGGATATCCGTAGCATTGGCTTTAATCAGTGCATAAATACCCGCTTTGGTCATCAATGGGTATAAGGAAAGTGCACGTGAAATGACACCAGATACAATCGCTGTCGCTTGAGAGGTCCCTGATAATACACCATACCCATTACTGGGTAATGTACTATAAATATCTGATCCGAAACTCATAAAGTCCAAACGAGATCCATAACTAGAGTAGGACGCACGAGCACTGCCTTTTGTTAGTGCACCGACTGTAATAACATCATCGAATGCGGCTGGATACTCGGGGATCATTGTATTGTTATTTCCCACAGAACCCACAATAATAACCCCTTTTTTAAGGGCATATTGGATAGCATCTTCAAGAACCGATGTTTTTTTAAAATAACCCCAACTACAATTAATGATTTTGGCACCATGATCAACCGCATATCGAATCGCCATCGCCGCATCCAATTGGGACCCCTTTCCTGTGGCATCAATAAATTTGATAGGGATAATCGTTGCTTGTGAATTGATCCCCCAAACCCCATTATTATCCACAGGTTTAGCCGCAATAATACCTGAAATATGCGTGCCATGCCCATTTTCATCCGTAATATCTGCAGATGAGGAGTTTGTTTTCGAATAGCCTAAAAAAGAAGCCCCTTTTGATGTATCGATCGCATGGCGTAAGCCAGGATGCGTTGCATCAACACCCGTATCAAGAACAGCAACAGGAATACTCATTTCACTATCAATCATGATGGCAGCGCGTAGTGATAGATCTTGAATATGGTATTGGCGTTCATGTACAGGTAATAAGTGGGGCGCGTTTTGGTTAATATAGACATAGTAATTAAATTCAACATTACGAACGGATGGACGCATTTGATAGTCCTGTTTAACAGTCGTAATATCCACATTTTTAGGAAAAGACGCAATAATAATTTCAGTAGGAGGCGTCTTCTTATTGGGGGCTATAATTGCTGCGTATGGTGTTATTATATCAGAATTAAATAGAATTGAATATGAAGAAGCACCCCATTTTTCTTGAAGGGACGCCATGATTTTTTCAGGAGAAACAAGGGGCGGGTCATCAGCCGGTTGATGATGAATATAATTCGCAGGCGATACACTAGGCGTATCATTTTTAAGCGTAATAATGAGTGTATTGGGTTCATATTCACCAGACGTTGCATATAAAAATATACGTGAAACAACAAATAAGAATAATAGGAGCACCAACACTCCTCCTCTTTGTTGCGTTAGCAATAGAGAGGAGGCTGGGGGGTGAGTGCTTTTTTAAGCGTCGTCATCAACTTAAAAAGAAGGAATAAACGAATCCATATTCATACGAACACCAACAGAGTAGGAGTCATTATACGTATCTGTTGAGGTATATACACGTTTAAAATGAATAACATAGTTAAACAAACCGCCCGTAAAATACAGAACATCTGCCTCAAGAATTGCGTTTTGTCTACCCTGAATAGGGATTGTATAGTTAAGGACACCCACCGTATTTGCAATTTTTTTCCATCCCAGAGA
>CAXFGY010000156.1:0-2129 GCA_964002605.1 uncultured Candidatus Marinamargulisbacteria bacterium | reverse complement strand
ATAAAAAATACTAAGTGCCTAATCATGGTGTATATTCCCCGAGTTCTTGGTCCCTTATCATTTGTCCATTGTCTAACGCAATCACTCGTTTTCTGATACTATTTACGATTCCTTCGTTGTGTGTGGCGACAACGACTGTTGTATTCCGAGAATTAATTTTACTTAGTAAACGCATGATATCCCATGATGTATCTGGATCTAAATTCCCCGTAGGCTCATCTGCTAATAGTATGGGTGGATTATTAACAATGGCACGTGCAATACAAATTCGCTGCTGCTCACCACCTGATAATTCTGAGGACAAATGTCTCATTTTTTCTTCTAATCCAACAAGCTCTAATACTTGGGTAACTTGACGACGAATTCGGGCTCTTGAATAGTTGAAAAATTGTAACGCAAATGCAACATTTTCAAATACTGTTCGCTTTGGTAATAACTTAAAATCTTGAAATACAACGCCAATACTTCGTCTTAAATAAGGGACTTGGCTTTTTCGAATATTATTTAATGAAAACTGATCGATAATAATATCTCCTGTAGAGGGAATATCTGCTCTAAATATAAGATTTAATAATGTTGACTTTCCAGCTCCCGATGGCCCGACAAGATAGACAAATTCATTCTTTTGAATCGTTAATTCAATCGTATCTAGTGCCTTTAAACCATTAGAAAAAACTTTACTGACACCCTTTAACCGGATCATTATTTATTGGCCAAATAATGATTTAAATAATGACACTCTATCCTGCCAAAACCGTATATCATTGACGACAATTAACACCATAAGTGCAATTAAAATAGAGGCCCCTATATTATTAACTGCAACGAACCATTTATGGTTAAGGGCTTTCCCTCTGACGGCCTCTATCATCAGCATGACAATGTGTCCACCATCAAGGACGGGAAACGGAAATAAGTTAATTACGCCTAAGCTAATACTGATCATGGCCATCACATTAAGAAAATGAACGGCGCCCTTATCTAAATTAAAAGAGGCAAATTGAATAATACCAATTGGACCCGTCATATCCTTAATTGAAGCGTTTCCCATAATGAGCATTCCAATCCCTTTGAATACAGATACGACGTATAACTTTGTCATTGAAGCGGCATGAACCGTAACTTGAATAGGAGACCCCGTCTGAAAACTAGGTTGAAATACAAGACCCACAACATACTTTCCTTGATATAACTTGGGTGTTACCTCAACTCTTTTTTCAACGCCGTTCCGACTTAATGTCATAATAACAGGACTGCCTTTCTTCTTATTAAGGTATGAGGTAAGTTGTGAAACAGATTCCAGATGGATATTATCCACATTAAGTAATATGTCCTCGGCGTGTATTCCCGCAATTGCTGATGGAAAGTTAGGGGTTACGCCACTTACCCTCATTGTATCTGTCGCAGGTACACCCTGATACGCAAATATTCCTAAAAAAATAACAAACCCCAGAATTAGATTCATCAATGGCCCCCAAAAAATGGTCCAAAATCGCTGCATAATTGTTTTATTGGGATAGGCGTTAGGATCATCTTGATCCGCTTTTTCATCTAATCCGGCTAATCGAACAAATCCACCGAGGGGAAAGAGTCTAAATGAGTACAGGGTTTCACCAAATTGGTATTTTAGTAGTTTGGGGCCCATTCCCACACTAAATTCAGATACACCAACGCCGACCCGTTTAGCGGCAAGCATATGACCTAATTCATGTAAAAAAACGATAATACTTAATCCGATTAATGTGACTAAAAAACTCATACCCTTATCATACTAAAAGAGTCACTGTTATTACCACCTTTTAAAATGGAAGGTGTTAAAAAAATTAGCTATTCCATTATTACTCTGTTTTTATTACACTATGTAGGATTATGGATCAGCCTTACAAACGTGTTTTGCTTAAATTAAGTGGCGAATCCTTCAAAGGATCTCGAGAATATGGTATTGACCCTCAATTTTTGCTGTATCTCGCCAACGAAATTAAACTTGCGTCAGACTATGGAACGCAAATTGCAATCGTTATTGGTGGTGGAAATATCTTTAGGGGTCTCGCCGCTTCTGTAAATGGGATGGATCGTGTGGCAGCTGATTATTCAGGAATGTTAGCCACCATTATGAATGCCCTTTCGCT
>CAXFGY010000155.1:0-2199 GCA_964002605.1 uncultured Candidatus Marinamargulisbacteria bacterium | reverse complement strand
TAAAATTTATTAATCCTGCTGGAGGTAGAGTGAGTAATGCAGCAAAAGCTATTCATTATGCATTGGATAATGGGGCAATTCTTTCTAATCATAGTTATGGGGGGTATGTTTTTTCAGAAACTCTTAATAATGCAGTGGCATTAACTGAGTTGCAAAATCATATTGTGATTGCTGCTGCTGGGAATAATTATTATGATACAAATAGTCATCCTTTTTATCCTGCTTGTTTTAACTATGCTAATATTATTAGTGTTGCTGCAACAACAAAATTAAATTCATTAACATTTTTTAGTAACTATGGTGTGCCTCATATTGATGTCGCAGTTCCAGGTTCCCAAATATATAGTACATTTCCAAACAATTCTTATGGCAAATTGGATGGAACCTCGATGGCGGCACCTTTAGTAACAGGTATTATTAGTTTAATTAAAGCATTGTACCCTGATCTTACTGGCGCGGAACTTAGACAACGGTTAATTGATTCTTCAACGCCTCAAATATTGTTACAAAATAAAGTTAATTCGGGTGGCGTTGTAAACGCTCAAGCATTTTTAGAACTTAATGAACAATTATCAGATAATGATATCATTATTGATTAATTAGATTGTTTCAATGCGACTGTGACGCAAAATAGGGACTATCGCAAAACAGAAAAAATCGATTGTGATGTTGCTAAAAGCCTAAGATAAGTTATTCATTGTCTGAGGCGGTTGCTCAGAGCGATATAACAAGGGCGAAAATTGTGAAGATTAAGCATTTTACGACAGAGCCTCAAATGTTGATTTTGATACAAAATAGAGTGCAAAATTAAATTAAACCCTTTATAATAATGTTAATTATGTCAAACTCATTAATTAAAGAAAGTAAAAAAGTTTATCTTAAAGATTATAAAATTCCAAACTACTTAATCCCTAAGCTTAAACTTGATTTTAAAATAGAATCAGATCAAACGATTATCGTTACTAATACGATGACGGTTATACCCAATTCAGATAGTCCACAAACCCCGCTGGAATTAGATGGGGATACCTCTTTTTTATCACTCGAAAGTATTAAAATAAACAATAATCCGATACTTTCAATCAATCAAACTAAAAATAAGCTAAAATTAGGGGCCTATACAACAGAAACTACAATCGAAATTATTACAAAATTTAATCCTAGTGAAAATTTAGCACTTGAAGGAATTTATAATTCAGATGGCATTTTATGCAGTCAAAATGAACCCCAAGGTTTTCGTCGTATTACTTACTTTATGGACCGTCCTGATATTATGAGTTGTTATTCGGTTACGATTACAGCAGATTCTAACCAATATCCTATATTGTTATCCAATGGCAATAAAATTAGCGAAAAAATACTTAAAAATGGTCAATTACAAGTTTGCTGGGAAGATCCATTTCCTAAACCCAGTTACTTATTTGCATTAGTTGCTGGCAAGTTAGGAAAAATTACGGATACGTTTACAACAAAGTCGAATCGTAATATTAAACTCGAAATTTATGTTGATCCTGGGAATGAATCTTATACGCAATTTGCTATGAATTCACTGAAAAAATCAATGAAATGGGATGAAACCCATTATAACCGAGAATATGACCTTGATTTGTATATGATTGTTGCTGTAGATGCGTTTAATATGGGGGCTATGGAAAATAAAGGCCTTAATATTTTTAATACGCAATATGTATTAGGTGATCATAAAACAGCGACTGATCAAGATATACAAGGGATTGACCGCGTTATTGCTCACGAATATTTTCATAATTGGACTGGTAATCGCATTACGCTGCGTGATTGGTTCCAACTTACTTTAAAAGAGGGCTTAACTGTTTTTCGTGATCAGCAATATACCGCGGATCAACATCATTCGGCGCTTAAACGGATTCATGATGTCACATTACTACGTAATCATCAATTTATTGAAGATGCAGGTCCGATGGCTCACCCTATTCGACCTGAATCTTTTATAGAAATTAATAATTTTTATACTGTTACTGTTTATGAAAAAGGGGCTGAAATTATTCGCTTATATCATACTTTATTGGGTTCAGAACTGTATCGGCAAGCCATGGACCGTTACTTTGAGCTTTATGATGGTCAAGCCATTACAACAGAAGATTTTCAAGAAGTAATGGCCAGCGTCTCCGGACAAAACCTATCTCAATTCGAAAACTGGTATTCTCAGTCTGGCACACC
>CAXFGY010000154.1:0-2233 GCA_964002605.1 uncultured Candidatus Marinamargulisbacteria bacterium | reverse complement strand
GTTCGTTATCTTTTAGGTATACAAGCTTTGGGCGGTATGCTTGTTGGGGCAACTGTTGTTGGCGTATTACTTGCTTTGATGATGGCAAATGGTGGTGGCGCATGGGACAATGCTAAAAAATTAATTGAATCAGGTAAGTTTGGTGGAAAAGGATCAGATTCTCATAAGGCTGCGGTAATTGGTGATACTGTAGGTGATCCATTTAAAGATACGTCAGGTCCATCACTTAATATTTTAATTAAGTTAATGACTATTGTATCAATTGTATTTGTTGGAGTTGTTTTGAAATTTGGGTTATATTTTTAGTTTGATAAATAGAAAAATAGTAAAAAAAGGATGATATTATGAAGAAGGTTATTAATTTGTTGCAGGAGTTTTCACTTCCATTAATATTTGGCGTTATTGCTGCGGTTATTGTAGCTAATGGCAATTCACATTTATATCATGAAATTACTCATGAATCTTTATTTGATATTTCGTGGTTTAATATGCATTTTTTAGTTAATGAAGTTTTTATGGTTTTTTTCTTTGGTATAGCAACAAAAGAAATAGTAGAGTCCTTTTTAAAAGGAGGGGCGTTAAATCCCTTAAAGAAGGCAATTAATCCACTTTTAGGGACTATAGGTGGTGTTGTTGGCCCGGTTGCTACTTTTTTCATATTAACATCATTTTTTGGACAAACCCATTTAAATAATGGTTGGGGAATTCCAACTGCAACTGATATCGCATTGGCTTGGTTGGCAGCTAAGTTAATTTTTGGTGCCAAGCACCCTGCAATTAACTTTTTATTATTGCTTGCAATAGTTGATGATGCGATTGGATTAGGTATTATTGCTATTTTTTATGGAGATCCGTCACATCCTGCAGATCCTACTAAATTAGTGTATGTTTTAATCGGTATGTTAGTAGCGTATTTATTTAGACAAAAAAATATTCAAAAATGGCCGTTATATATTGCTATACCAGGTGTTATTTCATGGTATGGACTTTACTCTGCTCATCTTCATCCAGCATTAGCATTGGTCTTTATTGTTCCTTTTTTACCGTCTGCTAATAAAGCAACTGCTTTATTTGAACAAGAAGATGATGCAACATATAAAAAACACAAACATAGTCCGTTAGAAGATTTTGAACATCAGTTAAAAACTTTTGTTGACTTTGGTCTATTTTTCTTTGCATTTGCTAATGCAGGAGTAGAGTTTTCAGAAGTATCCTCAATTACATGGATTATTTTAGCATCTTTAATTGTTGGAAAAATGATAGGGATCACATTGTTTTCTGGACTTGGAAGCTTATTTGGGATCCCCCTGCCGACAGGGATGACTATTCGGCATTTGCCGATAATAGGTGTTATCGCAGGAATTGGTTTGACAGTTGCCCTTTTTGTTTCTGGTGCGGCGTATCAAGGTGAATTAATGTTTGCTCAAGGCCCGGCTAAAATGGGTGCTCTATTTAGTGCAGGTGCTTTTTTGTTAGCATTTATTATGTATAAAATATTACGTCCAGATCATACAGCTCGATAATGTTAAAAAATCAAAATTCTGATTTTAAAAAAAAACAAAACCAAAGCCCTTCAGATCTTGTAATTAAATATACCCCGTTATCAGGTTCAGAAAAATTTTATAAGTCAGGAAAGACATTTCCAGATATTAAAGTCCCATTTAGAAGAATTGTATTATCAGATACAGTATTAGAAAATACAGTGAATTATAATAAGCCTATAGATGTTTATGATTGCTCTGGAGTTTATACTGATTCAAATGTTACTGTTAATATTTCTGAAGGGTTGCCTGATTTAAGATCACAATGGATTACAGATCGTGGAGATGTCGATCAATTAACTGGACAAAACTCTGCTTATTTTCATACTCGAAAAAATGATCATTCTTTGGATTTGATTCGTTTTCCAAATGTTAAATACCCAAAAAAAGCTAAAAAAAATCATAATGTAACACAATTGTATTACGCTAAAAAAGGGATTATTACACCAGAAATGGATTATGTTGCAGTTAGGGAAGGATGTGACCCTGAATTTGTTCGTTCTGAGGTTGCGGCAGGTCGAGCTATTATACCTGCCAATATTAATCATCCTGAATTAGAGCCGATGATTATTGGTCGTAAATTTTTAGTTAAAATCAATGCTAATATAGGCAACTCAGCAGTTTCATCGAGCATATCTGAAGAAGTAGAAAAAATGACTTGGGCCATTCGCTGGGGTGGGGATACTGTAATG
>CAXFGY010000153.1:0-2266 GCA_964002605.1 uncultured Candidatus Marinamargulisbacteria bacterium | reverse complement strand
GCGTAGGAGATAATGCGGATGCATTTCCAGATGATCCAGATAAGCAATATCCAGATGTTTTTACTACTAATTTATTAGAATGGGTTAATGGAGAAATGTTAGTAGAAGGTTCAATTGAATTATCAGGAGCAAATCAATTTGCAAAAAAAGAAATCAATACTAACATCGAAACGGGCATAGTAAAGATTTCAATTTCAGATTTTCCTAAATATATGCCTAGAAAAAAAATATTTAAGCAATTATCAGTTCTTGGATATATAAAATCAGATGATGATAAACAAGGAATAATTAGAATTAAGGAAGGAACCGATATCCCTAAATATTATTCTAATAATTTAGATGTAATATTAGCAGGAATAGTAGATGCCGATACAAAAGAGTTAATTAGTAATTATCATCAAGAAATATTAACTATAATTAATCGAATAAAACAAAACTTAACAACAAAATTAGTAAGAGAAAGTAAAGACGCTTATTCATTAGAATACGGTAGTTTAGATTTAAAAGGATCGAGTATTAAAAAATTAACAATGATCAATGGAACATTAAGCACTATTGAAGGCAGTGAAATCGATGAAATAACGATAGTTGGCGGTAGAGTAATAGTTAAAGAAAATGAGGCATTACGTGGGAAGAAAGCTAAAATAGAATCAGGGATATTAATTTTTGAAAAAGAAACGAATAACCAATTGTCAACATCGATGATGTCTTTTTCAGGCAACATTAATCACAATCAATCCCCTTGTACGGCAAAATATCATGTATTAATGTTTGAAACATTAATCGGACGCTTTGATGATATTGATACACCAGAACCATCACCTGGATGTGATTGGGATCTGAGTCAAATGTATACTCAAGGTATCATTGCAGAAGAAGAAATTGCTTATAGCCAATTACTAGCAACACAGCAGTCCTCTGAATTGAGATCATCTCAAATTATTCAAGGAAAACCATTTAAAGTGGGGTTTAGATATTTTGATAAAAATGATGAAAATATTGATTTTACAATTCATATTTTTGATATGCTAGGTCATTTGCATCTTCAAAAGTCATTTAAAAACCAGCGAACTGAATACAATGACTATTATAGCTATTATTTAGTTGATATTCATCCAAGTGAATTTATTAGAATGCCAGTCGGTGTTTATTTAATGACACTTTCTTATAATGGACAGCTTCAATCAAAAGCAAAGGTGAGCGTGCACCCTGCCTCTAAAGGAGGTGTTGATTAATGAATAAACTAAGATTAATCGTTCTAATGATCATTTATATATCGAAATTAGTTATTGCAGAAACCGCATTTGATTTGAGTGACGTTGGTATTTCTGCAGAGTCAGTTGCACTAGGAGGAATCAGTTCAAGCTGTCAAACATCACAATGCTTATTTAGTAACCCAGCATTATTAGATGAATCATTGAGTTGGTCTTTAGATGTATTTCAGTTTAAAACCATTACAGATGCGTATATTCAGAATATAAGTTTTGCAAAATCATATAAAAAATATGTCGTTGGGGTTGGCTATAATGGAACCCGTGTCGATGGAATAGAGACAACAGCATTTGCAAATAATGAAGGGGGTTACCTTGATAATAAGGGTGAAATTAAACGTTTAGGCATACATTCATACGAGTACGGTAATTATTATCTCAGTGGTAAAGTAGCCGTGTTAAATAATATAGCGCTTGGCATAAGTTTAAAGTATACCCATATTAATTTAGCAGATAAAGTGGGCAATGGTATTAATAGTGATATTGGTATCATGTGGAAAAACCCAAATTATCAACTCAATTTTGGAATTCATAATATATTGCAATTTCAAAAAATTAATTATGAAGATAGTAGTGAACTAGATTATGTTAGTGAAACATATCCGCTGAAACTATTGATGAGCGGAACAACGTCATACACTTATAAGGATTTACAACTTAATTTTTTCTCCCAATTAAACTATCAGCGATTTAATCTTAATAACAGTCGTTATACGCCCTTACTTTATTCATTAGGTACAAAGTGGTCATTATTAACAGTTCCTTATTTTGAGTTATTACTGGGCTACCGTCGTGTGCCATATTTAGATCAAACTCGTTCACGTTTGGCAATCGGTGTTAACTTTAACCTTAATAACTTAAAGCTAAGTTATGGTTTCGAAAAGAGTCAAACGCCATTATTTAATAATCATCATTATATTTCGTTAAGTATTTTTAAAGATAGTTCATTGCGTCATCAAAAAGAAAATAAAAATCAATCTAAAAAAGAAGTAGTG
>CAXFGY010000152.1:0-2282 GCA_964002605.1 uncultured Candidatus Marinamargulisbacteria bacterium | reverse complement strand
TAAATTAAAACTATATGTGCCAATTAAAGATAGAATTTGTATAAAACTCAAATTTTTTGAAAAGGAAAATGCAAACAGGTTCCATGGAAATCCAGTCAATATACTCCCCCTAATAAATTCAAAAAAGAAAAAAAGAAGAGAAAAAATTAGAACCAGGCTTATATTATTAAAATTTTTAAAGTAAGAAAAAAAATACAGAGGCAATCCATAGAATATAGCAATAAAACTTGGTACTAAAATTAATGCTATAGGAATTAAAAAATTAAAATTTTGATCAAAAGTTAAAGATATAACAATCCAGTAAAGACTTAAAATAAAATAACCAAATCCAAAAAGCCAACCATATTTAAAATAATCAATTTTTTTTTTTAAATGTTTTTTATAATTTATAATAAATACATAAAATAAAGATAAAGTGAAAAAATTAATTATAAAATAATTGTAAGGTGGCAAACTAAAAGAAGTTATACCTCCCAGCACGGCAACATATAAATAGCTAAAATATTTATTTTTAAGTAAAGTTTTCAAATTTTTTTTTTAACCAAATTATAAATTTTTAATTCTTCTTTGTTCATTTTTTTAAATTCTGAAATTTTTATATGATCAAATCCTAAGAGATGAAGAAATCCATGTATAAAAATTTTGGCTAATTTGTCTTTAAATTGAAAGATATTTAGCGACTTTGGTTTATTTATAAAATCATAACTTATAATAATATCCCCTAAATAAACTATACTTTTTGAAATTTTTTTTCCAAAGGGAAAAGACAAAATATCCGTTGGTTTATCCTTTTTTCTAAATTTTTTATTTAGCTGTTTAATTTTTTTATTGTTTGAAAGTAAAACTGTCAGAATTACTTTTTTTCTATTAAACTGATATTTTTTTGGGAAACTTTTTAATATTTTATTAAAAAATAAATCACTATTTTTTAATTTTTTTTTCCAATTAATGGAATCAATTACAATTTCAGCATTAATCATTTTTTTGATCTGAATAAGCCTTTACTATCTTGGAAACCAAAGGATGTCTGACTACGTCAGAATGATCAAAATCAACAACTGAAATTTCTTTTAAATGTCCTAAAAGTTTTTTTGATCTATTTAATCCTGATAAATTTTTATTAGGTAAATCAATTTGAGAAGGATCTCCATTAACCACAATTTTAGAGTTTTCTCCAATTCTTGTTAAAAACATTTTTATTTGAGTATCAGTAGCATTTTGTGCTTCATCTAAAATTGCAAATGAATTTTTCAAAGTTCTACCCCTCATAAAAGCCAAAGGGGCAATTTCAATAAGCATCTGCTGCGGGTTCATTGGACACCTCGACCATCACATTCACTCCGCCAAGACATCTGGATTGTGATGCCTCCAAAGCGATATAAACATCATATCAAGATCACGATTACAAATTGAAAGTGAATTCATGATGTCTCAACGAACCATCGACACCGTCGAACAATTAGAAGACCAACTGAGCTACCCAACGCAAGAAGTCATCGAGGCAATGGGAAAAATGAAGGGCAACCTAATCGTACTTGGTGCTGCAGGCAAGATGGGTCCGACTCTTTGTCGGATGGCTCAACGTGCTTTTGACTTTATCGGCAAGGGCCAGAAAGTCACCGCCGTCTCACGATTCAGCGATCCTCAAATCAAAAAACGTCTTGATTCATGGGGTATTTCGACGATCAAAGGGGATCTTTTAAATCATTCTTTTGTTACACAGTTACCTGATTGTGCCAATGTGATGTACATGGCTGGCATGAAATTCGGTGCTACAGGAAACGAAAGTCTGACATGGGCGATGAACACATTGCTTCCCGCCACGATCTGTCAGCGTTATGCCAGTAGTCGGATCACAGCCTTTAGCACCGGAAATGTTTATGGCTTATCGCCCATCCACGACGGTGGCTCGATTGAGACAGACACGCCCAATCCTGTGGGGGAGTATGCCATGAGTTGTCTGGGACGCGAACGTGTCTTTGAGCATTACGCCAAGACACAAGGTACTGCTGTATCGTTGTTGCGATTGAACTATGCCTGTGAATTGCGATACGGTGTGCTGGTGGACTTGGCAAAGAAAATCTGGAACCAGCAGCCAATCGATCTGTCCATGGGGATGGCCAATGTGATCTGGCAAACCGATGCGCCGACACGTGGCGCAGGTGGTGATAAGGATATCGCATTGCGGCGTTACTCGCGAAGCTTTGACGGCTCAGGAGAGCCCCCCGCAGTGATCGTGATCACGGAGTCTGCCGACGGCGAAGACAACGATCAGCAAGACG
>CAXFGY010000151.1:0-2291 GCA_964002605.1 uncultured Candidatus Marinamargulisbacteria bacterium | reverse complement strand
TCTACAACGGACCCTTCATAGGCACTACCTCTAATATCAATCGTAAGCTGAGTTCCAATTGTAGCATGCTCTTGATTTACAATGGCCATTGCAATGGGTTCATTTAAACTGGGCGATAATGTGCCAGATGTAATATACCCCCCTTCTTTTATTAGATAATTTGGACGTGGAATATGTCGAGATTTCATTTTAATACCGACTGTTGTTTTAGAGGTTACGTTTTTAGCTTCTAGCAAGGCATTTTTTCCAATAAAGTTATGGTTCCAGTCAATAACCCATTGATAGCGTGTCATCAGAGGTATGATTTCTTCAGACAATTCTTTCCCATATAATGGCAACCCTTTTTCTAATCTCAGCGTATCGCGTGCCCCTAAACCACAAGGCGTTACACCAGACTCAATAAAGTGTTGCCAAAGTGAGTTTATTTTGTTCACTGGAATTAATAATTCAAAGCCATCTTCACCTGTATATCCTGTTCTCATCACGACTATATCTGAAATTGTCTCAATACCGAATCGTTTGATATTGGCAATTTCATGATCGATTTGGTTAACTAAAGTATCAACAGCATCAGGTCCTTGAATCGCGATAAGTGCATAATCAGAATTAAGACATGTTAATTGCGTTGTGTCTTGTATATGCTTACGAAACCAAGCCATAATTTTAGCAGTATTACTTGCATTTACGATTATAAGATAATCATCACCCCATCGCCCAATCATCACATCGTCTAAAATGGCGCCGTTTTGGTTTAAAATCATTGAATACACCATTTTGGATGAATGTGTTTTCACAACGTCATTACAACTTAATCGTTGTAAATCAGCAAAGGCCGTCGGTCCTGATAAACGCAATATGCCCATATGGCTAATATCAAACATACCTACATGTGATCTAACAGCCAAATGCTCTTTTTTAAGTGTTGTATACCATAATGGCATATTATAACCCGCAAATGGTGAAAATTTAGCACTTATGTGTTGATGCTGCTGATATAAATGCGTCTGTAATAATAAATCCGTTGAATGTATCACCATAAACTGCTCAAGGTACCTGATCCAACTCAGTTAAAACTTGCTTAAATGCAGACAAAAAACCTTGATTCTGTTCCGGCGTTCCAATCGTAACGCGAATATAATCCGCCAAACCAAACGAATCCAGAGGCCGAATAATATAGCCCTTACGTAATAAGCCTTGATACACATCCATTGCAGGTCGATTAACTAAAATACACAAAAAATTAGCCTGACTATCAATCACAGTCAACCCCATCTGCTGAATTTCAGCATAAAGCCATTCCCGTTGTTGACTATTATTAGTTATCGTTTTAGATAAAAAATCAGAACAATCTAAGGCCAGTTCCGCCGCAACGAGGGCTAACGAATTCACATTAAATGGCGGACGAACTTTATGAAGTATTTCGATAAAATCAGGTGAGCCCATCGCATAACCTACCCTAAAACCAGCCAAACCATACGCTTTTGAAAAAGTACGTAAAATAACTAAATTAGAATAATCCGCTAATAACGAAAGCGTTGCATTAATATCTTCTAAATTGACAAATTCACGATAAGCCTCATCCAAAACAACGATAATATCCGACGAAAGACGCGCTAATAATCTGTTAAGCTGATCACAAGTTAAAATTCTACCCGTAGGGTTATTGGGGTTAGCAATAAAAACAACCCTTGTTTGCTCAGTCACTGCTGATAATATAGCGTCAACTGAATAACACAATTCACTCATTAATACCTCAACACATGTGGCTCCCACCAATTGCGAGACATGACGATAAACCGAAAAAGTGTGCTGAGCCGTTATTGACTCTGTATCAGCACTTAAAAAAGTAAGGGCTAACAACTGAAGCAACTCGTCACTGCCATTGCCCAAAATAAAATGGTCTTCTGGTAACTGATGGTAAGTAGATAATCGCGTAATCAGCGCCGGCCGATTTAAATTAGGATAAATCATCGCTGTATTAATAGTGTCAGCCAATTGGTCTACCGAAACTGGACACCCCCATGGATTCTCATTAGATGCCAATTTAATCACATGGTTTAAGCCAAATTCACGTTTTACTTCACCAGTTGGCTTTCCTGAAGTATATTTTTTAATCTTATTAATATGTTGATTTGGTTTCATTTAATTTTAATTATCGGGATCAATTTCATAATTGTAAAGTAATTTTAAATTATAATACTTGATTAAAATCAAATAAAAATTATATTTTTCTTATATAAAAAATAAATTAATTAAAATATTTAAGTATAAATAATATGGTATGAAAATTG
>CAXFGY010000150.1:0-2293 GCA_964002605.1 uncultured Candidatus Marinamargulisbacteria bacterium | reverse complement strand
GTGACATTCACTTCTATCAATTTATCACCTAAAATATCAATTCCCACAAAAAATAAGCCCAGTTTCTTTAAATGAGGTGCTAAATGATTGATTATTTCTTGGTCACTTGATGTGATATCTGCAGGTTTGGTAATTCCCCCTGCAAATAAATTATGGCGATGGCCTTGATTGGGGTTAATTCGATAAATTGCTCCCAGTGGCTCGCCATTAAGCAGTAAAATTCGTTTGTCGCCCTTAACTGCGTCTTTAAGATAGGGTTGTACAATAATATGGATCGACTCGTTTTGGGTGAGTAATTCAATCAGCACATCCGTATTGGTATCTGTATTAGTTACTTTGGAAATTCCTTGTCCACCAAAAGCATTCGTAGGTTTTAAAATAACCGTTTCATGCTCATCTATAAACGCTTTGATTTCTGGTTTGGATTGAGAGACTAAAGTAGGTGGAATAATATCGGTAAACTGCGTGACCCATATTTTTTCGTTAACCGTTCGAATACCTGTGGGGTGATTGATAACTTTTTTACGGGTTGCTAGTGTGTCTAAAAGCCACGTATGTGTTAAGTACGTTTCATCAAAGGGTGGATCGGTTCGAATCCATAATACATCCATATCATATTCAGAGAGTGTGATAACAGGTTTAGCTTCAAAACCAGGATTAGGGTGAGGAAGTGGTTGTACTTGTTGAACTTTGAATGATAATTTTCCAAATTGGTGTGATAACCCGTTTTTAGGAAGATAATATATTTTATGACCCAATTCGTATGCAGCTTGCATGAGCGCATAAGTCGTATCTTTTTCAAATTGAACCGATTCTAGCGGATCCATTAGAAATAAATGGGTTTGTGACATTGTTATCTAATTGTTACTAATTCCGGAATAAGTTGTGACGTCATTTGAACCATTTCACGATGAGCAGCGACACCTGCAATACGAGCCAAAAGATAATAAATTTGAGTTTTAGGATCAATATCTAGGTTGCCATTACATTTTTTTTGATGACTATAAATACAGTCCCCATGATCATTATTACACATTTTGCGAAAGCCCATACCCTTAGAATTTAAATTTTGTCGATTTGTTTTTTGATCATTTAATCGATAAAAACCACCAACAAATTGGTTAGCTATTTGATAAATACAAGCCTCACTCACTTTTCCTTGCACTGTATTGATAGTGGGAACACCTTCTTGTAAAATAAATCGTCCTATTTTCCGAGCATTTTTTCCTTTAGCAAGGTTATTTCGAGTTTTACGATTAAATTCTAATATATCATCAGGTGATTCAATCGGCATGACACCCATTCCATAAGTTCCTGAGTCCGATTTTAAAAAAACAAACGGTTTTTGATTAATTTTATGTAATTTATATTTAGCTTGAATACGACTAAATAGACGTTCAGCACTGTCTTTTATTCGATTTCGATCAGTAATGTCATTAATATCAACAGATTCAACACTTGTATACAAACAAGAAAAAAACCAAGGATCAATCCCTATCATCGATGCAAATTCATCTAAAAGCGTATTAGCAACTGCAAAGTGCTTGGATTTAAGTCGAGAATGCCAGCCGGCTTGAATTGAAGGATAAATTGGGATTTGAGTTTGTCGTAAAATAGTGGGAATACCCGTTGTTAAATCATGGTTTAAAATAATAAGATCAAATTGAATCACATGGTGATGAACTTGCGTGAGTAAGCTATCTAAACAATACACAGTAAGCGAGTTGTTTTTAGCTGTTTTTAAACTAATATAGGGATCATGTGATGATTGCGGTTTTATAGAATCTGACAAAAAAGAAGCAATCACAACTTCAAAACCAGCAGATTTCATCAGTTGTTCCAGAACATAAACGTTTTCTAAATACCAAGTATTACGGGTATGCTCTTCAATAATCAACAACAGCTTTTGAGCAGTAGGAACACGATGTAAAACTGCTTTTTTAAATGTCTGTTCTGCTTCCTTAAGGGCCACTTCACAAATATTATTAAAACCAGCTGGAAATAAGTTTGTATCTACCGCAGCTACCTTAAAACCAGCATCTCTAATATCTACAGAAGAATAAAAAGGGAGGTCTGCTTTAACTTCTAGTTGAGTAAGCCAGTCATTAATAAGATCATAATGATCTAAAACAGACTTAATAATATTTTCATTCACAGTTGTATAATACTAATGTTTTAAAAAAAATACTACACTCACTAAAGGTCAATAATTGCAACGATTATAAATATCGATTACAGTTAAGTATATATGCGTATTCGTACTCACACAAACCCCTATAATTACTATCAAAAG
>CAXFGY010000149.1:0-2301 GCA_964002605.1 uncultured Candidatus Marinamargulisbacteria bacterium | reverse complement strand
TAGGGGTCTATAATAATCTTATAGATAAAATAAAATCTGCGTCTGAGTTTGAGCCTGGAAAAAAATATTTTGATATTCCTGATAAAAACGGGCATAACTTCTATCGTGTCAAAAAAATTGTATCTTCAAACGATTCAAACGATATTATATATCAAATATACTCTTATAATGCTCCTTATATAGATAACACCCAATCAGATACAGGTGGTCTAGTTCCTATGACTATTTCATCAGATTTAAGGCTTTTAGTTAATGAAATTAACAATGATACTACACTAGAAAATCTTACTTATGCTATTTATACCAACCAAGATGTAGTTAATTTCACAAGAAAGGGACCTATTAGTGAGTCCGCTGCAAAATTATTTGAAGAAAGAAAGTGCTTGCTATTAATAAAGGAGCCTAAAGAGGCCCCAATAGAGGAGCTTAAAGAGGTCCCTCACTTTAATTACGCTCAAAGGGGTGGTTAATTTTAATTAACTAATCGTTTTTTACTAACCGTTGTCGTAATTGCTGAGCATTATTCAATTGCTCTATTAACTTATTCCATTCTTCTTTATTAATGATTTCAATGAGATCATTTGCTTGGTCCTTAACCGCTGTTAATAACCCCATTAGTGTTTCTTTGTTCGCTTGACTGACTGACCTTCCCCAATCAACAGAGGATTGACTTAAGCGTGTCATATCTTTAATTCCCGGCCCTAATACTGGTCCTAAATCAACGTTATCTGGTACCGATCCTAATATATTCATTAACATTACTGACATTAAATACGGTAGATGAGACGTCATGGCGACCAGCTGGTCATGGACCGCTGCGTCCATCACAACTACCTTCAATGATAACGACTCTAAAAACTGTTTAAAATGATCTGGCACCTCGCCTAATGGTGTAATCAAATAATGGGTATCATATAAATACTGAGCACTTGCATTGGCAAACCCAATCTGATCACTGCCTCCCATCGGATGACCAGGAATGATTGTCTGCTCATAATTGGCCTGCTTTAATTGATCTACAATCGGTGCTTTAACACTGGCGACATCCGTAATTAAAGTCTGTGGTGAGGCATAGTCAGTCACTGTCTTAATCGTCTCAATCACAGCATCAATCGGTGTTGCGATAATCACTAAATCGACATCTTCTACTAAACCTTGTATCGAATTACAATATTCGTCGAGTCGTCCCTGCTGGACTAAATCTGCAGCAGATGGATTAATGTCATACCCTTTGATCATGTAGTTAGGTTGCTTTTCTTTAATTAAAGCCGCTAAAGAAGCCCCCATTAACCCCATCCCAATAATACCAATATGTTTAATCTGCTGCACTGTCATTGCCGCTGGTCAGGGCGCAGTATGTGAGCCTCTTTTAAATAACTATGCTGCATCTCTGACTGCGGCTTTTCTGTATTCACATGAACTAAAATTCGAATACATCTCTGTAAACTATCCGGAACATCTATTTCATTTAAACATAATAATGGCGTATCACTCATTCCCATTTCACGTGCTGATAATGCCGGAAATGTCGCATTGAGATCTGCGGTCACTGAGAAGAAAATAGATGCTATATCAGTAAATTCAATTTGATTCGTATTGACGATTGTTTGTAATAAAACGGTTGTGTTTTCTAAGATATTTTCTTTTGTATTGCTATCCGCTGTAATCGCGCCTCGAATACCCCGTATTGCCATTGATTCTCCTTTTTAACAAAATTAACTTCATTAATATTACAATATAACAACATAAAATAGAAATGTGACGGGTTAGAGCTAAGAAAAAATCGATCTAAACAAAACGCTTATGTTAGTAAAAAAGAAAATAAAATGGAAAATAAAAAATTTAATAAAAAAACTATTGTAGCTAGACAAGAAAAAAAACATATCGTTACAGATAAAATTGAAATTTTTACAAGTAAAAAATTATAAATAAAAACAAACTAAGATTTATTTTTTTAAAGCCCAAACAAACCCTAACGATTCTAAGCCTTTAATTCGGCCTTTAATTGTAATAAATCTTTCTGCTGCTGATTCAAGCCTATTTTCATTTTAATTGTTTGTTGTTTTAAGTTTTTGAAATTGCTTTCTAATAAAGGTAATTGGAATTGTTCTAAAATTCGAATGCATAAATTGATAGCATATTCAAATATTGCTTTATCTTCTTCTGTTATAGTATTCTTAGGTATTATAAAAAGAAGAAGTTGATAATTTCTTTCTTTTTGTTGTTTAAATTCTTCAATGTTTTCAAGATTGAATCGTTCTTCTATTAATGGTTTTTTTAGAATACCAACTAATACTTGAG
>CAXFGY010000148.1:0-2312 GCA_964002605.1 uncultured Candidatus Marinamargulisbacteria bacterium | reverse complement strand
AGTTAAAAAATATACCTTAAAAAATACTTAATCACTAGGCGACTGGTATCACTATCATTCTAATTATAAAGAGTGAGTCTATTGGGACTGTCGCAAAACAGAAAAACTTGATTGATTACGATGGCGCCAAAGGCATAAGTTTTCAATTTCTCGCCGAGGCCGGTGGTGCAGCGCTACATAAGGTTAATCTTGTGAAGACTGGGCATTTCACGACAGCGCCTCAAACGGACGGGGAGCCCACCAAATGATAGCAAAGAGGAATGGTAAAAACAGAACTTACAGTTCAAAAAAAGGCAAGGACATCGCAAATCTATCGAAGGGTCTTTTGGACAGCGCAAGACCCATTGCAATCTGAACAAGGTTAAATGGCGAGTTCCAGGTGGAGAAACCATGCAGATTGGACTCGGATTGATTGTTTTCAACCTAACGGGAGCCCTAGCAAAAACCTAACCCCCAAGGGCATTATTTGATTTGCGTCGCGTCTAGGTAAGTGCTGACGAGCGTATCCCGTGAGCCCCCAAAGTGGGTGTGGATCCGAGGAGGCATTTAACGACGAAGATACGTAAATCAGCAGAGCCTATTTAAGTTTGATTATGATAATATATATTACTTATGATGACTATTATTATTGTAGGTGGCGGTGCCGCTGGTTTTTTTTCAGCAATTCATAATAAACAAAGTCATCCTGATAGTCAGGTTATTATTATTGAAAAAAATGCCAATGTATTATCTAAAGTTAAGCTATCGGGAGGCGGCCGATGTAATGTGACACAGGCCTGCTTTGATCCTAAGTCATTAATAACGGGATATCCTAGAGGCGGAAAAGAATTATTAGGCCCGTTTTATACATTTCAGCCTAAACAGACAATGCAGTGGTTTGAAGACCATGGCGTACCACTTAAAATTGAGTCAGATAATCGGGTTTTTCCAGTTTCAAATTCATCTCAAAGTATTATTGATTGTTTAATGTCAACGTCAATAAAGTTAGGCATTAAGATTTGGACAAAATGTGAAGTAAGTCAAATTGTAAAAGAAGGGAATCACTTTAACCTGCAGTTAGCCGGAGGGCAATCAACGCAATGTGAAAAAGTAGTGCTTGCAACAGGAAGTAGTCGAAAAGGGTACGAATTTGCGTCACAATTGGGCCATACCATTGTGACCCCTATTCCTTCTTTATTTACCTTTAAAATAAATGATCCAGCGTTACATGCACTAAGTGGCGTATCTGTTTTAGATGTTGAAACCTACTTAGAGAATCGCCCAAAAAATAGACAGCAAGGAACACTGTTAATGACGCAATGGGGTATGAGTGGGCCGTGTATTATTAAATTATCCGCTTGGAATGCTGAAATGTTGTATGACTCAAATTACCAAGAGACACTAGTGGTCAATTGGTTGCCAGGTCAAGAGGTAAGCCATGTTTTTCAGCAACAATTACATCAAAAGAAGGTGATGACATATTCTCCGTTTCCGCAAATTCCTAAGCGTTTATGGTCTTATTTAGTTACTAAAGCAACTATTTTTCCTAAGCAAGGCTGGTATAATATAAGTGATAAACAAAAAGAAGCATTGAGTCAGACGTTACAAAAGAGTATATTTCATATTATTGGAAAAAGTCCCTTTAAAGAAGAGTTTGTCACCTGTGGTGGCGTTGATTTGAAAGAAGTAAATTTTAAGACAATGGAAAGTAAAGTATGTCCGGGATTATATTTAATAGGGGAGTTATTAAATATTGATGGCGTCACTGGCGGTTATAATTTTCAGAATGCATGGACAACAGGCTTTATTTCAGGGAAATGATAGTGATAAAGGAAATAATATCAAGTGAATGATCAATTAATAGAAGCCTTTGAGAATCGATTAGCTAAGCGCTTAAAGCATTTAAATAAATGGGTTAAAAAGAATCAAATCAGTTATTTTAGGGTGTTTGATAGGGATATTACTGACGTTCCAGTCATAATTGATTCGTTGCCGCATCATTGGTTGGTATGGGTGTGTGATCATGGGTTGTCAACAGAGATGGAGACTCAATTAATGGAATTGATTACAGAACGTTTAGAGTCAATTCAAAGAAAAGAAGTGGTAATCAAGTCGCGTCACAAAAAAGAATTAATAAAACAGCGTTATAATCAACACGATACAATCATATCAATTGAAGAAGGGGGGCTAATATTTGAGCTCAATTTAACCCGTTATTTAGATACTGGTTTATTTATTGATCATCGGTTAACACGTCAATGGGTTCGGCAGCAGTCAAAAGGGAAGCGGATATTAAATTTATTTGCTTATACAGGTAGTTTTAGTTGTTATGC
>CAXFGY010000147.1:0-2343 GCA_964002605.1 uncultured Candidatus Marinamargulisbacteria bacterium | reverse complement strand
GTAACAGGTAGTTCAGGTTATATCGGGGGCCGCTTAGTTCCATTATTACTTCAAGAAGGACATCGCGTTACGGCTGTTGCAAGACGACCCGATTTTTTATCATTTAAAACTCATCCAAATCTAATAATTAAACAATTAGATGCACTCAATGCAGAGATGTGTAAAGCCGTCATTCAGGGGTATGATACTGTCTTTTATTTGATTCATAGTTTATCAGAAATCGATAACTTTGAAGCAATGGAAGAAATGGCAGCTATAAATATTGCAATTGCATGTCAATCTGGGGGAGTAAAAAAAATAATTTATTTAGGTGGTTTAGGCAATGAAGCAGATTTATCTGCCCATTTGAGAAGTCGTCATAAAGTAGGGCAACTACTTTATCAAAAGTCTCAAGTGCCAGTTATTGAATTTAGGGCATCGGTTATTATTGGTTCAGGAAGTTTATCATTTGAAATGATTCGATCATTAACTGAACGACTGCCAATTATGTTAGTGCCTAAATGGGTCCGCCAAAAAGCCCAACCTATTAGCGTTAGAACCATTTTAGAATATTTAATTGAGGCTGTTTTAAAAGAAACAACGAAACATCAAATTTATGAAATTGGGGGAAAAGACCAAGTGTCCTATTATGAATTAATGAAAGTATATGCGAAGCAACGGCGCTTACATCGTTTATTTATACCAGTACCTGTTTTAACACCTTGGTTATCAAGTTTATGGCTCGGACTTGTAACGCCACTATATGCACGCATTGGAAGAAAGTTAATTGAAAGTATTCGCTACTCTACTGTTGTTAATAATCCACGTGCATTAACAGAGTTTAATGTCATACCATTGCATTATGAAGCGGCATTAAAAAATGCATTACGAATTGAGCAAGAAGATTTTGATCATACCCATTGGTCTGATTCTGTTTCATCCTCGTCGACCATTGATCATACTGAGAAAAAATTTGGGAATCGGCTGATTGATCAATATAGTGTTAAAATGGCAACTTCGCCTGAAAAGATTTTTAAGTATATTGAAAATATTGGGGGTAAATCAGGTTGGTATGCGTTTGATACATTATGGAAAATTCGGGGTGTTATTGATATGGTCTTTGGCGGTGTTGGAATGCGCCTTCGTCGACCCGTAACAGAGATGAAGGTCGGTGTTATTATTGATTGGTGGCGTGTTGTAGGATATAAAAAAAATCATTATTTGCGCTTAGAAGCTGAAATGAAAATGCCAGGTCGTGCGTGGTTAGAGTTTGAAGTTCAAGTCAAGCATGGTCAGGTACGCTTGTATCAGAGTGCTATTTTTGATCCATTAGGATTATCAGGTCTAATTTATTGGTATGCGATGTATCCATTTCATTATTTAATTTTTAATCGGATGTTAAAAAAAATAAAAGCTGCATGCGAAAGATAGTTATTTTTTATAAAGCATTTTTTTACTAGTTTAGGACATTTTTAATAGTAAGGGTAATGCCAATATGATGAATTAAGTAAATAGGAATATATATCAAAAATATATATTTTAATTCAATTTGATAAATGATTAGCTATGATTTTTCATTGGCATAAAAGTTGTTAAAGTAAAATTGTAAGTTTTATTACATTAGTATAATCACTTTAAAACAAATAAAAGGAAATTTGCATGAATCAAGTCTTAGAAAAAAAAGAAAAAAAAGAAATAAATATTAATGATTGGGTAAGTCGCGATGAAGAAATGAGAAAATTAAGACAACAATATGCGGCGAAGGAAAATGCATGGAAGAAGCAAAAAAAACGGATAAAATTTCTTCAAGATAAATTAAAAAGGTATCAAAAATTAATTAATAAAATTTAACAATATAGAATAAGTATCGTTTTTAATCTGAATATGCTACTATTTAAATAGCAAAAATAGAATTAATTAAATAGGGGGAGGGAGCTAAAAGTGACTCAAAATAAAATAATTGATATTCAAAAAAAATTAAATCCACTTATTCAAAAGCTAGAATTTCATCCAATTTACAAGCAAATTAAAAGTTTAGAAGATGTTGTTACATTTATGTCAACTCATATTTATTGTGTCTGGGATTTTATGAACTTATTAACCACATTGCAACAACAATTGTCATGTGTTTCTGTCCCTTGGCAGCCTGTAAAATCGGTAGAGACAGCGCGCTTTATTCATGAATTGGTTTTAGAAGAAGCATCAGATGAAATTAATGGTGAATTTACGAGTCATTTTGCTTTTTATCTTAAAGCCTTAAACATATTATGTCCGACAGGCCATTCTGGTGAACGCTTTTTAAGTGAACTTAAAGAAAAAAAACCTTACAATCTGTTAATTAAGGCAGATTATTTACCAGCCGGG
>CAXFGY010000146.1:0-2380 GCA_964002605.1 uncultured Candidatus Marinamargulisbacteria bacterium | reverse complement strand
GGCTTTATGAATTCTTGAATGAATATCCCCTCTAGTCCAAAAATTTTCTACATCAGAACTATCAACCATACGGATTAAATGTTTCGCTAATTTTTTGAAATAAAGTCAGCACAACGCTCACCAATCATCATACATGCAGCATTTGTATTCCCGGATATTAACGTTGGCATAATAGAAGCATCTGCAATTCGAAGACCTTTAAGTCCATGTACTTTTAAATTTTTATCTACCACAGCTTCTTGATCAAAACCCATTTTGCAAGTGCCAACTGGATGATAGACAGTTTCTGCTTTTAATTTCCACCCTGGACAGTTTTCAATTAAATAATTTTTTTCAATACACGGTGTATACTGACTATCTTTAATAATGTTGATACCATTATCCCTTTTTAAAATACTTCCAACTATTCTTGAGTCGTCTTTTAGTCTAATTTTAACGTTTTTAGCGGATGCAGAAGAAAAATCATCATTTGATTTAAAGTTATCTGAATAATATTTGTTGTCATATTTGTCATTAACTATCACATTTTCACTAAATTTATATTTTGGCATTAATGTAGTCCTTTCATAATTGTTTTTTGTTTTGTTGTTAATTTTGGATTCAAATGAACCCTTACTTTGTTTTGTATTCTAGATGGCGATACGCCTATCATAGTGCAATAATTTATAAAGACATCATGATCTTCGTTATCTTCATTGAGTAACCAATCCATAGCGTCAACTTTATGTTTTAGATACTTTTTACTTTTGCCTGTATAAGAAGCATCCTCAACTGCCTGTGTTAATATAGCGGTAATAAATCTTTCTTCACCTATCATTATATGTCCTTTTCAATTTGAGAGAAGTATGCCCAATATTGGTCACCATTCTCTGTTACATAACCTATTGAACCATTGTAACCCATGTCGGTATCGTATATCTGTGTTTGTATACCATTCTCACCTGCAGGATCATTTGTCAATAGTGAAAGAGATATATCAGTTATTTTACCTGATCTAAAACTACCTCTATTATTTACAGTTACTTCATCATCTATTTTAATAATCATAATTACTATCCTTCTCAATTAAGTTTGATTCAATGTTTATTGATAATTTATTTGCCAGTTCTGGCCATTTCTCTGTAAGAACTTCAACAAATAAATCTCTCTGTTCTTGGTTCATCTGAGCAATATTTTCTACAATATTATCAGCCATAACTTTGTTCATAACTTCACTTGTATCCATCATTGTAATACCTCCATGCCTTTTTGATTTAGTGAATCTGAAAGATAACAATATAGGTCATCTTCAAAACCATATTCATCAAAACCTATAAGGTCCCAATTAACATCTGATTTTTTAGCCATATCAACTGCCTGTTCGACAGAGATGGTTCTACTTTTTACTTTTGATTCTAGATTGTCTAGATATTCTTCAGCACAATCTTGTGCCCATTGTTTCACTTTACCCATTATTATACTCCTTTGATTGATTAATTAATGCAAGAATCATAAACACGATTCCTACGATTGCAAAAATAAAACATCCGACCCAATTATTGCCTGATGTTTCTAGAGTAGGGCCGTCAATTGACCCTACAGCGAATAACATAGAAAAAATTCCTAAGATAGAAAGTAAGGCAGTCATTATGCAACCGCCTTCATAAGAGAGTAAGGAACTCTCCACTTTGTAGTTCTTTTACAAAAACTATCGTAAACAGAGATAACTGCTTTTGCAGGATTCATCTTTTCGATAACACCTACTTTTTGTAATCCACCATTTCGTGGTTTACCAAAGATAACTTTCTGACCAACAGAAAATTGAGTAGAAGATAAAACAGAAGTTCTTTTACGATTCTGTTTTATAGCGTCAATAATCAAGTTGATCTCTTTTTCGTTCATACTTTTAACAGCATTAACGATTTGCATAAGATCATTTAGTTTCATAATGTATTATATCCTTTCGATTATGTGTCCATTATACACGAAAAAAAGCATATTGCAAGAAAAAAATGGATTATTCCATAAAATAAAACCTTTATTTTTCAACAATTTAGGGGCGCACTCTGTCGCTGTCTTAAAAACCCTTATTTTCTGCGTTTTTTTGTTCATTGTGTCTAAGCTAACACGAAAAAAGCGTAATGTCAAGAAAAAAATGGCGAAAAAACCCCTTATTTTCTGCGATTTTGTGGAATAATTGTCTTTTTTATCGGAATAATCTTCATTCCTAAGATTTGTTTGAGTGATTTTGTTCTCTTTTTGTTCTTTTTCTTTCGAATCATAAAATTTTTCTTTAATTATACAATATTTTAGACGATTTGTAAAGCACTTATAAATAGTTTATGTAAAAAACAAAGGAAAATCAAAATGTACGAGTATAAATGCAAAATTAGAAAAGTTG
>CAXFGY010000145.1:0-2433 GCA_964002605.1 uncultured Candidatus Marinamargulisbacteria bacterium | reverse complement strand
TATCAATTGAGCTATGCGATAAAATACACTGATTAATTATTTTAGGAATATCATTGAAACCTATTTTTTTATTTAAAAATTTAGATACAACCCAGTCATTAGAAACATTAAGAACGACCTGATGAGAACCACCAGAATTTAAAGCATCTTTTGCTAATTCAATACATGGAAACTTATCTAAATCAGGCTTTTCAAAAGTTAAGTCACAATCAAAAAAATCAAACCCTTTAATACTACTTTTAATTCTAGATGGATAGGAAAGGGCATACTGAATAGGGCCTTTCATATCAGGCTCTCCTAGCTGTGCTTTAATAGAGCCATCTACAAACTCAACCATTGAATGGATAATTGATTGGGGATGAATAACAATATCAATTTTATTATGCTCAATCCCAAAAAGCCAAAAGGCCTCTATATATTCTAAGCCTTTATTCATCATTGTTGCTGAATCTATTGTAATTTTACCGCCCATCTCCCAATTGGGATGTTTTAGGGCAGATTCTTTTGTAATAGCGGAAAATTGGTCCCGAGGTGTATTCCAAAAAGGCCCTCCCGACGCAGTGAGAATTAAACGACTGACTTGAGATGGATCTTCTTGGATCCCTGCAAGACACTGTTTTAATGCCGCATGTTCAGAATCAATCGGTATAATCGCCACCGCTTTATCCTGTGCCAGACCCATAATTTGGGGGCCTGCCGCGACCAAGACCTCCTTACATGCCAATGCAATAGTTGTCCCATGATTAAGCGCAATGGTTGTTGGATATAACCCTGCCGTTCCCACAATCGCCATAACCAGTATGTCCTGGGGTTGCGAACAAATTTCTTTTAACCCGAGTTCACCCATTAATGGCGTTGTTGGTAGTGCATGTTTCTTAATAAAATCATCAAGGTGTGGAAATAATGTGGGATCAGAAATACAGGCGAACTGAGGTAGAAATTCTAAGATTTGATCGTGTAATAGCGTAATGTTTGTTGCAGCAGATAATCCAGTAATCTCAAATTGATCTGAAAATGCACGAACAATTTCAAGGGACTGTTGACCAATAGACCCTGTTGATCCAAGGATACTAATTTTTTTCATGTTAATCGTACCTTGGGAAAATAGCATTAAAAGATTCAGGAGTACCTAAAAAAGCGATGCTGTGAAATGCACAAGATGGGTAATTTCTCGCCTGACGTTGTTTAGCAGCGCTAAACGAGAAAGGCGAAAATTTTACAGATTGGGTATTTCACGACAGAGTCAAGAAGCGTATTAAAAGGTAGGCTCATGTCCGATTTAGAAATCTCCGACCTGGATCATGTATTGGAATTGGCACGGTTATCACTCGATGACAATGAAAAGTCCCGTTACCTTAAAACACTTCAAACAACCTTAGGCACCATGAAATTAATAGATGCCCTGCCATTAGACGGCGTGTCCCCGTCAACCCATGCCACCCATGCCTCTTATGTTCGAAAGGATACCGTGATGAACGACAGCGAGTTAACACTCGAAAACAATGCCCCAGATTGGGACGCCCCATTTAATGGATTTAAAGTCCCGAAAATAGAGTAGTGGGTATGAAGAAAAACGATCAGTCGATTTATGCGCTACACCATGAGTTAAAGAATCAACGTGTAACAAGCGTTGAACTAACCCAGCGTTCCCTTAACACCATTGAATCGATAAATCCCAAAATTAATACCTTTTTATCAAAATGTAAAGACCAGGCCCTGCAAAAAGCAGAACAGGCTGACGCCGCCTTTAAACGGGGTGATGACTGCTCGCTTTTAGCCGGAATTCCGATCGCAATGAAAGATAATATTCATATTAAAGGCCTTAAAACAACGTGTGCCTCATCATTCTTGAAAGAATTTGTAGCGCCGTTTAACGCCACCGTATCAACACGCTTAGATCATGCCGGTGCTGTCATTGTTGGTAAAGTCAATTTAGATGAATTTGCAATGGGATCATCCACTGAAAACTCGGCATTTGGCCCCACTAAAAATCCCTGGGATATCACAAAAGTTCCAGGCGGGTCATCCGGGGGATCGGCAGCATCTGTTGCATCAGGACAAGTCATCGCCTCAATCGGATCAGACACCGGAGGCTCTATTCGCCAACCCGCCTCATTTTGTGGCGTTGTGGGTGTAAAGCCGACATATGGACGGGTCTCTCGTTATGGGTTGGTTGCCTTTGCATCGTCACTGGACCAAATTGGCCCCTTAACCCAAACAGTCGCAGATTCAGCGGCACTATTAAACGTGATTTGTGGCCATGATCCCCATGATGCAACCTCGTCCCAACAACAGGTTCCCGATTTTACACAGGCACTGACTAAAGACATTAAAGGCCTTAAAATCGCAGTCCCTTCAGAGTTATTGGGAGATACCATTGATGATGGCGTTAAAGAAAAAGTGATTGCAGCATTGGATCTATTTAAATCACAT
>CAXFGY010000144.1:0-2457 GCA_964002605.1 uncultured Candidatus Marinamargulisbacteria bacterium | reverse complement strand
AAGGTTAGATGCCCTCCAAACTTTATTCGGTTAATAAATATTTAGTTACGTTTAAAATACGTTTGTAAATGTTTTTAAATAGATTTAGGCTTGATTTTCATTGATTTAATTTAAAAGTAAATTTTGCCACTTTTTCTACTATTTTGCTAATTAAATGGATAGTGTTTAAAAAAGTACTAAGTTTATGCGGATATTTATAAGTTATGGGCAATGCTATGACGACCGTTCCGCAAGATAGAGCCGACAACAAAAAATATGAAATTGGCGAATGACAAAATATATTTTACTGACTGTTTTTACCCTACTATCGTTCGGACAATTAACAGCACAAGACACATTACATATTGACAGTGCAAAACATTTAGACGAAGTTGTTGTAACTTATCAAGCAGACAAACGGACACCTGTAACTTTTCAAAACATCTACTCAAAGACAATCAAAGAAAAATCAATAGGACAAGAACCATCATTTTTGCTTTCTGAAACACCTTCAATTACCAACTATTCTGACGGTGGAAATTCGCAAGGTTATTCTTATTACAGAATTAGGGGAATTGACGAAACAAGAATTAACACGACATTTGACGGAATGCCAATGAACGAACCCGAAGACCAAGGGGCTTATTTTTCAAACTATCCTGACATTCTTAATTCGGTCAGCAAAATTCAAATTCAACGTGGTGTTGGGACATCAAAAAATGGAGTAGCAAGTTATGGCGGTAGTGTGCAATTATTTTCACCAAATCTTGCCGACACAACTAAAACAACTTTCGGTTTAGGATATGGTGCTTTCAACAGTATGCGAGTGTTTGGCGAATACAACAGCGGAGTAAAAAACAAAAAAGCACTTTACGTTAGAGCATCGCAAATTTACTCGGACGGATATAAATATCATTCTTCCAACAATTCACAATCCGTTTTTTTAAGCAGTGGGCTTTTCTATGACAAATCTATATGGAAACTCAACTTTTTGGCAGGACATCAGCAAAATGATATGGCGTGGATTGGCGTTTCAGATTCTTTGATTGACATAGACAGGCAAACTAATGCTAATAGCAAGCAGGAAAAAGACAGATTTTTTCAAATGCTAACGCAATTACAAAACTCTTGGCAAATCAGTCGTTCTTCATCACTTCAATCAAGCATTTACTACACTTTTCTAAAAGGAAACTACGGATTTGACTATAATAATTTCATAGGATTGTCTTCAACAGACGAATTATACAGTTATGCTTTCCTATCAAATTTTGTAGGCTTTTTCAGTAATTACACTTTTTCAAAAAAGCAATTTAATCTAACAACAGGACTTCACGGAAACATTTACAACCGACAACACACAGGAAGCGAAAAAACATAAGGACAACTTTATCAAAACACAGGTTACAAAAACGAAATAAGTGTTTTTACAAAAGCAGATTATACGTTTAAATGGTTTACATTTTTTGCTGACGTGCAGTATCGTTATGTCAATTTTGATTACAAAGGTGCGGTCGCTTTGCAAAAATTAGAATGGCATTTTATCAATCCAAAAGCGGGATTGAGCGTTGCTATCAAACCCAATTCCACACTTTATTACAGCGTTGGATATACAGGACGAGAACCGACAAGAAACGATATGTTTGGCGGTAATGACGATTTGTTGGCAGACAGTTTGGGCAACGCAATTTTGTCCAATACAAAACCCGAATATGTGCTTAATCACGAATTGGGTTTTAGGTTTCAAAAAAGCAAACTGAATTTCGATGTGAACCTTTACTATATGGATTTTAAAAACGAAATTGTTTTGGACGGAAAGTTTGGTCCAAATGGTTTAGCTCTTACCAACAATGTTGAACAAAGTTTTAGAACAGGGCTTGAATTAAGCGTAAATTACAAGGTTTCAAAACATTTTTCGCTTGTAAATAATTCATCTTTCAATTACAGTCGCATAAAAGAACAAACAGAAACATTTAGCCCAATACTTACGCCACTAATCATAATAAATCAAGAAGCTGTTTTTTCTAAAAACAATTTTTCAATAGCATTGTCAGCAAGATACCAACATCATTCATTCATTGACTTCGCTAATGAAGAAAAAGTGAATAGTTATTTTCTCTTGAACAGCAGAGCAAGTTACAGCATTAAAGATTTTCAATTTTCCGTATTTCTGAACAACATTACAAATTCTAAATACTTTAATCACGGATATGTGGACTTTGACGGAAGCAAAAAGTATTTTGTTCAAGCGCCAATAAATTTTTACACATCAATTCAGTATAGTTTCTGATGATATTTTTTGAAATAAACGATATCGCTTTTGAAATAATCGGCTATCAAATCAGCTATATTGAGTTGATTGGCACATTGTTCGGGTTGTTGTCTGTTTATTTTGCATCAAGAGCCAATATACTTACTTGGGCAACAGGAATAATCAATGAAGTTATTTATAAAAAAAGAAATCTTCAATTAGGCGATAAA
>CAXFGY010000143.1:0-2464 GCA_964002605.1 uncultured Candidatus Marinamargulisbacteria bacterium | reverse complement strand
AGGTATCTCAGTTTGCGTTATTGCCTCAAGGACAACCGCAACGAAAGCGCCGTGTGTTAAAGATGGTATCTCAAATGGATGATGAAGGGTTTGGAAATTGTTCGAATGAGAATCAATGTGAAGCAGCTTGTCCTAAAGGAATTTCAGTTTCGAATATTGCAAGAATGAATCGGGATTTTTTAGCTGCTAGTGTGGCACAAGACACTTAAATGAGACTGATTGATCAGATTGGTCCATGGCAACGTCGAATTATTTTATATTTTCTTGATGCTGTTTTTATAGTTGCCGCATTACTGGTATCCTTTTCGTTTTTATTTTCAGTAATGGGAGCGGTTTATTTTTTAACCCCTCAACCGTTTTTTGTTCTCGCCGTTATTGTTATTCGGTTATTTTCATATTATTGGGTTGGTTTATATACGTTTTTATGGCGTTATGCGTCAACGCGTGAGTTTATTAGTATTGTTCGTGGCGGGACTTTAGGGTCGTTATTAATTGCAGTCTTAGTGTTCTTTTTACAAGGGTATATGGATTTTCCACGTAGTATTTTAGTCATTGAATGGGCATTTAATATTTTAATGGTTGGTTCGACCCGTGTTTTTTTACGTTTGTATCGTGATTATTTGCGTCATCAAATTGCATCTGATGATGGCGCTAAGCGGTTAGTTGCAATTATTGGGGCAGGCTCTGCGGGGAATCAAATTGCTCGTGAAATTGTACAGTCAAAGCGGTCTCCATTTCGTTTAGTTGGTTTTCTTGATGATAAAGTATCTTTGAAAGCCCAGCGTATTCATAATCTTCCTATTTTAGGGAAGATTGAAAATATTGAATCGTTATCAAAAAAACATCGTTTTAAAGAGGTATTAATTGCGATGCCGTCAGTTTCGGGTAATCGTTTACGAGCGATTATTAATTTATGTGAATTGGCCTCAGTGAAGCCAAAAGTACTGCCTGGAATGTTGGATATTTTAGGTGATCGTGTATCTGTCAGTCAGTTTCGTGATGTACGGATAGAAGACTTATTACGTCGTAAACCTGTGTCATTGGATAATGAATCTATTTCTGACTATTTGTCTGGAGAAGTGGTTCTTGTGACTGGAGCCGGAGGGTCTATTGGTTCAGAATTGTGTCGGCAAATTATTCGTTATTCTCCTCAAAAATTGATTTTGTTAGATCATTCTGAATTTGCAGTTTATTCGATTGAAATGGAACTGAATCAGTTGAAGTCTTTGGTGCCGTGTATACCGATGGTGGTTAATATGGTTAATGAAGCACATCTTAAGTCTGTTTTTGAACAACATTCACCTACAGTGGTGTTTCATGCGGCGGCGTATAAACATGTTCCATTAATGGAACAAAATGTGGCTGCATTGGTTCATAATAATATTAAAGGCACAAAATTAGTGTTTGATTTATCAGTCGCGTATAAAGTGAAGCAGGTGGTTTTAATTTCAACGGATAAAGCTGTAAACCCTACTAATTGCATGGGGGCATCGAAGCGAGTTTGTGAAATGATGTTACAACTTTATAATGATCAATTTCAGCAGACTTCTTTTTCTGCAGTTCGATTTGGGAATGTTTTAGGTTCTCAAGGGAGTGTGATTCCATTATTTAAATCTCAAATTGAGTCTGGGGGGCCTGTGACTGTGACGCATCCTGATATTACGCGTTATTTTATGACTATTCCAGAAGCCGTGGGTCTTGTGATTCAAACGGGGGCGTTAAGTAAAGGGGGAGAGATTTTTATTTTAGATATGGGAGAACCAGTTAAAATTATTGATTTAGCGTATGATTTGATTCAATTGTCAGGACTTGAAGTGGGTAAAGATATTGAAGTTCAAGTCATTGGTCTGCGTCCTGGAGAAAAAATGTATGAAGAGCTTTCCTATAATCCGGATGGTTTAACACGAACAGGACATGATCAAATTTTTGTAGCAGCTCCGATTTTATTTGACAATAATGCTATAATGAAATTAATTGATTTATTACTGGTTCAGTGGGATGATCGTTATATACGCGATCAATTATTTCAACTTATTACAAATAAAGATTTAAATAAAAAAGATTTAAAAGTTTAAGGGTTATTTTTTTGGGGTAATATCATTGTTATGCAGGGGGGAAGCAAAAGAACTGTTGTAAGGTAGTCGTTTGTTTAAATAGGGTGCTTTGCAGCGGTTCTTTTTTTAAAAGGTATTAATTTATATTCCAAAGGGGTTACGTGATTTGGTAAAGTTGATAATGGAACAATTTTTATCTGACCCAGACGTTGCGCATGGGGTAATGCAACTGTGTAAGCGTTATCAGATGTATCAATCTAAATTGGTGGGTATTCGTTCACCTCAGGAATCGTTGTCAGTGACTTATGATCAGTTAATTGCTCAGTATCAAAAATGTCGTGGGGGACAGTTATTTTATCCGTACTTAGGAACGGGTATGGGATCGGGTGCATTGGTGGAATTGGCTGATG
>CAXFGY010000142.1:0-2516 GCA_964002605.1 uncultured Candidatus Marinamargulisbacteria bacterium | reverse complement strand
AGGTTCGAACTGGCGACCTCAACCTTGGCAAGGTTGCGCTCTACCAACTGAGCTAATCCCGCAGAAATCTTAATGCATAAATACTAATGCAGCCCCCCCTTTTTTTCAAGCAACAAATAAATATTTTACTTTACGAAGCAAATTATTATCCGCTACAATCAATACAAAAAATAAAAATTTTCTTAAATTAAATAGGAGCATAATATGGATTTAAAAGAAATTAAACGATTAATTGCAATTGTTCAAGATGCAGATATTTCTCATTTTAGTATTGAAGAAGAGGGGACAAAGATTGAAATTAAAAAACAAAATGAAATAATTCAAACTGCATCACCAGTACCTACCGCTATTATTCCACAGCATGCCCCAGCAATTCAATCCAATATTAATGCAACTCAATCTACTATCGAATCACCTAAGGAGTCTGAAAACTTGACAGAAGATACTAGTGGGTTAACACCAATTACGGCGCAAATGGTAGGGACATTTTATACGTCTTCGAGTCCTGAAGCGCCTTCTTTTGTAAAAGTAGGAGATCCTATAAAAAAAGGACAAGTAATTTGTATTATTGAGGCAATGAAGCTTTTTAATGAAATTGAGTCAGAAGTTGATGGAGTGATTGAAAAAGTGTGTGTCAGCAACGGTGATACCGTTGAATTTGGACAAGTATTATTTTTGATTAAATAAATGCCAATTGCAACACAATGGCAATTGTTTCCTTCACAAACCACGACAGTTAATCAACTGTCACAATGTCTGAACCTTAATCCAATTATTGCTCAAATATTACTAAATAGGCAGCTTTCGTCGTTAAATCAAGTCGAATCTTTTTTAGGGTATTCAAAGCAAAGTAATTCCGTGCAACTTTCCGAAGAATCATTACGCTTAAGTTGGGAGCTGGTCAATCAATGTATCGCCAATAAAACACGCATTTTAATTTATGGGGATTATGATGTCGATGGAATGACCTCGACTGCTATGATGGTTGCTTGTTTACGTCAATTAGGTGCTGATGTAAGTTATTATATTCCAGACCGATTTAAAGAAGGCTATGGGCTCAATATAAATTGTATTAAATTAATTCAAAACGAATCCATTGGATTGCTTATTACGCTAGATTGTGGAGTGACTAGTGTTAATGAAATTACTGCAATTAAATCTCAAACCAATGCCAGCGTTATTGTGATGGACCACCATACAATTCCCACCCAATTACCCCCCTATGACGTTATGGTTAACCCCAAAGAGCTCAGTGATACACATCCTTTGTATGGTTTATGTACAGCAGGGATTATTTTTTACTGGGTTCAATATGGGAAGCGTCACGGGCTAACCCAAACTGATTTAAATTGGTTTTTATGTCTTGCTGCAATTGGAACTGTAGCGGATGTCGCACCATTAATTCATGGCAACCGAGACTTAGTTCGTAAGGGGTTAGAGGCAATTTCACAAGGTCATCACTTGGGCATTCAGGTGTTGCTTGATATTGCTCAATTTAAAGCGCCTATGATTACATCTAGAGATATTGGATTTGTAATTGCTCCACGACTCAATGCAGCTGGGCGTCTTTCGCATGCTAAAATTAGTGTGCAATTATTACTTGCGTCTTCTAAAAATCATGCCTCTCAACTTGCCATTCAGCTTGAGCAACTTAATCAAGAACGCCGTCGCATTGATATGGAAATGAGAACCGAAGCGGTTAAGTTGGCCTCGGCTATATCAGATACTGTTTTAGCGCTTTATAATCCCAGTTGGCACCCTGGAGTTATTGGGATTGTCGCGTCTAAGTTGGTTGATCAATTTGTTAAACCGGCTATTTTAATGACCAATGAAAATGGAATTATTCGTGGGTCTGCTCGTTCTGCAGGTAGCGTAAACATTTATGAATTGTTAAATAAGTGTTCCCATTTTTTTGATTCTTTTGGTGGCCATAAAGAGGCGGCTGGATTTAGTTTGTCTGAAAATAATTTAGATCGCTTTCATGACCATTTAATACAAACTGCTAATACGACAATTACGCCAGGGCAGCTGCTTAATACTATTCCAATTGATGCGTATTTAACGCATGATCAAATTACCATGAATCTTGTCCAAGACTTAACGCTTCTGATGCCTTTTGGACATCATAATGAGCCACCGGTTTTCTATTCAAAGTCTCTATACCCGGTTGACTTTAAATTAGTAGGGCAAGGAAAGCACCTTAAGGTGGTGTTTAAATCAGATTGTGGAAAAAAGGTGTTTGACGGCATTGGATTTGGCATGGCTGACGCTTTTTTACCTCTTATTCAACAAAGCCAACCCGTTGCTATTGCGTATCACTTAACAATTAATAACTGGAATAATCAATCAAACCTACAACTGCAATTACTGGATATTAAAATTTAGTTATTTTAACAATAGTTGTTAGGGTAATATAAATACATTAATAAGTTTCGATGTAAATTTCTGCAATTTTTTATTAAAAAAATCGATAATATAATAAAGTAGTTAAAAAAATATATTTAATGACGTAAATG
>CAXFGY010000141.1:0-2539 GCA_964002605.1 uncultured Candidatus Marinamargulisbacteria bacterium | reverse complement strand
CAGACAACATTTATCAGAATTGGTCGAAAGGTTACTAATAACAAAAATGATTTTTCATGGGATACGTTAACACGAAATTTAAATCAATTGGAAGGCACAATTGCTTGGATTAATCTCGCTGGTGCGTCTGTGTCAAAGTATTGGTTCAATTCATATAAAAAGACAATGATTAAGAGTCGCTTAGCAACCACAGAAAAATGTGTTGAGATTATGGCAAAATTAAGACGACCCCCAAGTGTATTTATTAATGCGAGTGCCATTGGTTATTATGGGAATGCATTTCCAGGTCATTTAATGGATGATAAAGGACAACCAGGGAGTGATTTTTTAGCAAAATTATGTCAAGAATGGGAAGACGTCGCATTAAAAGCACAATCAATTACACGGGTTGTATTGCCAAGAATTGGGATTGTTTTAAGCGCAAAAGGGGGAGCCTATACTAAAATCCAATTGCCGTTTCGATTGGGTTTAGGAGGCTGTTTAGGGAGTGGCAAACAAGGGTTTCCATGGGTTCATATTGAGGATGTTGTTAGTGTTTTTCAAGAAGTCATCAATAATGATAAAATTCAAGGGTCTTTTAATCTAGTTGCCCCAGAAAAAACAACAATGGCGTTATTTACTCAAAAAATTGCAGACCAATTAAACCGTCCTAGTATTATGGCTATTCCAGATTGGTTATTAAGAAGTTTACTTGGCGAAATGGCAACAATTATTTTAGATACCCCAGTTATTTCACCAGTAAAAATAATAAATTTAGGATATAAATTTAAATATAATACTTTGAATGATGCATTAAAAAAATTAGCAAAATGAATATATTCAATCAAAATAAGCGTAAATGGCTGGGCAATCAAGATACCTATCAAAATAAAAATAAACTTGATGCTTGCACAATTTTAGATCGAATTCCAAGAGTTAAAAAAAAGACCACTTGTTATGGGTATGATATCTGGTTTTGTTATGAAGTGTCTTGGTTAACCCTGTCAGGGAAACCGACCTATAAGGTTGCAGAGTTAAGAATTCCATTAGAATCCAAATACATCATAGAATCAAAATCATTTAAGTTATATTTAAATCAATTTAATTTTATAACCTTTGATTCAGAATTAGCTTTTATTAATCAAATTAATCAAGATATTTCAGGTGTTATCGAGTCCAACATTCAATGTGTTTTACATAACCCTTTTAATATAACTTTGACACCATTGGAAGGGATCTGCATTGACAATGAATCAAATTTAGAAAACAGATTAACAGACAATAAAAGTATAAAAGTAGAGAATGAGACGCTATATTCTCATTTATTTAGATCCAATTGCCCAGTAACAAATCAACCAGATTGGGCCAGTATTATTATCAGGTATTCTGGACAACAGATTAATAAAGAGGCGTTAGTGTCATATTTATTATCATACCGCCAGAAACAGGATTTTCATGAAGCATGTATTGATACAATTTTTGATGAGTTACTTCAACAGTATGAACTATTGGATTTAAATGTATATGGTGCGTTTACACGAAGAGGAGGAATTGCAATCCATCCATTGAGACAAAGTGTTTCAAAAATTATAAGGACATATTATTTTTTTAAAACATAGGTTGATTTTATGATATGATAGAAATATTCAAAGGAGTGAAAAAATATGGCAATTACTATTAAGCAAATCGAAATATTTATTGCAATTGTAAAATTTGCTAATGTAACCCGTGCGGCTAATTCATTGAAACTTTCGCAGTCTGCAGTCAGTATGGCATTGTCAGAGTTAGAAAAACAATTGGGAGAAATGTTATTTGATCGTTCTGGGAAGCGATTGATCTTAAATACTAGTGGTAAGTTACTATTGCCTAAAGCAACTGAATTGATATCAAGAATTGAGGAAATAAAAAAAGTATTTAATAAAGATCAAGAAGAAGTTTCTGGATTATTAAAGTTAGGGGCAAGTAAAACAATTGGAAATTACAAACTTCCAGATATTGTAAGTCAATTTATCCAACAAAACTCGGGTGTGAAAATTTCAATAAATATTAAAAATACACAAGAAATTATTACGGATATACTAAACTTTACTTCTGATTTAGGTATTATTGAAGGGATATGTGTTCGAAAAGAATTAAAAACAATTCATTGGAAAAAGGATAAAATGGTCATTATCGCATCAGCAAATCATCCGTTAGCACTTAAAAAGACAGTTCAAATTAAAGATTTAGAGTCTCAAAATTGGATATTAAGAGAAACTGGCTCAAGCCCTAGAACAGTATTTGAAACAGCATGTTCTGGGATAATAGAAAAGATAAATATTATTTTAGAACTAGGTAATACAGAAGCAATTAAAAATACAGTAAAATCAGGCATTGGTTTAGGCTGTGTATCAGAAACTACAATTAATAATGAATTAAATCACAAAGAAATAGTGGTTATTAAAACCCCTTATCTTAATCTTAACCGAGATTTTCATATTGTTATGCATCAGAAAAAATACGAAACATTATTAATAAAGAAATTTATTGAGTTTTGTTCCGTAATGTAGCCATATCTTTA
>CAXFGY010000140.1:0-2561 GCA_964002605.1 uncultured Candidatus Marinamargulisbacteria bacterium | reverse complement strand
CGATAAATTGCAAATTTTAGACCTTTGGCGACATCGCAATCGATCAAATTTTCTATTTTGCGACAGTCCCCTATCGAAGGGTCTTTTGAATAGATCAAGACCCATTTTCTGAACAAGTTCAAATGGCGAGTTCCAGGTGGAGAAACCATGCAGATTGGAATCGGATTGATCGGTTTCAATTTAACGACGAAGATACGTAAATCAGCAGGGCCTAAAATAACGCAAATGTAAAAAACGCGATTATTATAGTTTTTTTTAAAATTTTCAATGTTTAAAATTTTTGTTTTTAGGGTATTTTTAAGTATATAACTCAATAATTTTTTAATGGATAAATAACATTAAGGGTGGATAGTGCTTAAAAAAATAGTCATTTTAATTTTTATTGTAACATTATTGACAGGATGTTCTACTGTTAAAAAGCTTTTTTTTCTCGAACCTGACTTAAATAATACAGATTCTACAGAAGAACTTGAAACTGCTGATAATAACTTGCCATTTATTATTGGAACAATGGCGATTTATGGTGAACCGGTTCAATTATCACAGTCTATATTAAATTTATCAGTAGATAATGACCTCGTTGCATTTGATGGTGCAACAGTTTGCTTAAGTGACCCTTTAAATCAAAATGATATGACTCATGTTAATTGTACACTTACTAATATTTATGGTGCTTATATTTTACATGTACCTAACTTAAACAGTATCAATAAAATGATGGTATCTGGATTTAAACAAACGGGCAACCAAATTCAAGTTGTGTCAAACTTTATTAATATTAATCTTCCTCAAATAAATGCAAACCCAAGAACAACAGCAGCGACTGTTTTAGCGTTAGAATTAATTAAAAATAGTGATGAAAAACAATTGCCAAAAGAGTCTCAAGAATTAATTTTAAATGATTTAAATAGCTATGCGACTCATTTGATGACTTCACTTGAATCAAAATCCATCAATGAATTTAGTCCTTTAACAATGTTTTCATGGAATAATTCAATACCTTTTACCGGACAAAACGTATCAAATATTTTGACTACAAAATTTGATACAACTGAGATCGTTAATTTAAAAAATAACTTTGATGCAAACACAAAAACCATTGCTTTAATTATTAAAGAGAGTATCCAAAATCATACTCAAGGCAATTCCGATATCCCTATCAATAAAAAAATATCTGGAAAAGTGTCTTTTCCCAACACGATTAATTACACAGGGACACTTGTCTGTCCGACAAACTTATTTAATCAAAAAATTTATAATGAATTATCATGTGTTTATACTGATTCAAGCGGAAATTATGAGATTATGCTACCAGATGATATTAATGGGCATATTTTAATCGCAGGATATAATGCAATTGATTATTTTAAATTTGTTTCCGTTATTATTGATTATAGTGCTAATTATATTGATATTACACCTTACACAACGCTTGCTAGCTCACTGATAGTAAACGATATTAACGCTTATGATAACTATTTAAATAATGACTTTATTTTGCTAAACCCTAATACCGCCAAATCAATACTTAATGCGACTATTGCTTATGAAAATTCATTATTAACATTACTTCAATCACGATCTTTTTCAAATTTTGATTCGATTAATAATTTGGCAATAGATGCCTCCTACATTGCAAATAATATCATCAAGAACATCCCCTCTCTTTTTCAATTACATTTTACTGAAACAGAATCTATTATTGATTCTAATTTAACTAATGATATTCATGTTTTGGACACAAAAAAAACATTTGATGGTATATTAGAAACAATTGAAACAACAAGTATTGCAATGAACGCTTTAGGATCAGCACAGTCCATTCAGTCTGTTGATAGCAGTTTGCTTTCCTTTGGTCATTACTTAGCCACTATTTCAGCGGATATTTTGCGTGGATTTACAAAAATATTTTACGAATCTGTAGTTGTTGTTGCCGATGGTAATAAAATTCATGTTTCAGTTCCAGCACCCCCTGTAGGCTTACAGTGGGTACATCATAATGAAACTAATGAGTTAATATTATATGGAACACCACAAGCTGAAGGGAGTTATACATTTTCGATAACATTTACTGATATTAGTTCTGGCGCAACAATTTCAAAAGAGTTTAAATTAAAAATTGACGAAGGGACAAATTCTCCACCAGAATCGATTTCAATTAATCCTATTATCTCTTCACTTCCTGAAAATACGTCAATTGTTAATGCCCTTCCTGTTGGATCTATTCAAATTGAAGATGATGGTTTAGGTACTAATTATTTAAATATTACAGGGGAAGATGCTCAGTTTTTTGAATTAAATGTACTGGATCAATCCCTTAACTTAAAACCAGGAACGTTATTGGACTATGAAGGGGTCAATAATAGCTATAACATTATCATTGAGTTACAAGATGATAGCTTTTCTAATGAATTTAGTGTTACAACTAGCTTTTCATTACTTATTACAGATAATAACGAAGCGCCCATCATTAATCATTCACATCTTGACTTAAAAGCAACTGAAAATGAATCTTATTCTTTTCAATTTGATGTTGTTGATCCTGATCTTAATAATCAATT
>CAXFGY010000139.1:0-2571 GCA_964002605.1 uncultured Candidatus Marinamargulisbacteria bacterium | reverse complement strand
CAAATTCAACTGGGGAAGCATCTTCTACTAATATTTTTACAATTTTACCCGAGAATTCAGACTCAATTTCATTAAATAATTTCATTGCTTCAATAACACAAATAACCTGACCGTTTTCAACTGTATCTCCTACTTTTATAAACGGCGGTGAGTCAGGGCTTGAAGCGGCATAAAAGGTTCCCACCATTTGTGATTTAATCGGGGTTAGTCCGTTTGTATTACTTTTTGTCGTTTCAGGAGGTGCTTCTTGTTCAGAAGATGGAGGTATAGGTGCGATAGCAGGTGCTTGTGTTTGAGGTAGGACAACAGATGTTGTTTGTAGTGCGTTTGAAAATTCCTTTTTTAATTCAATCTTAGTGCCATCTTCTTCGATACTAAAATGAGAAATATTAGCATTTTCGATTAATGAGATAAGACGTTTGATCTCTTTTAAGTCCATAAAAAGCTCCTGGTTATTTTAATAAAAATAATTTAAGTTATATTCTTAAGACATCCAAAGTTAGGATATTTCTAAGCAATTGTAACGGAAATAGATTTGCTTCGTAAAGAGTTGAGCTGTTGAAAAATTAAAGATGCTAGATTAGTATAATAGAATCTCTTTCTGGCGGGATTAGCTCAGTTGGTAGAGCGCAACGTTGCCAACGTTGAGGTCGCCAGTTCGAACCTGGTATCCCGCTCCATTACAATTTTATTTAACATTAATTAATTTATGAGTCTGCCCAATTACCCTAACATCCGATAAATATTTAGAAATAATCAAAAATCCGCGTTGGATTTCTGATTCAGAAGCAGGTTCAGTAACCTCTGCAAACGGTGTAACGGGTTGAATAATAAAAGGTATTTTTAAGTTGCGCTGAGCTAAAAGTTTGCCCGCAGTATGCAAATCCTTTTCATTAAATTGGTTAAGTAAAATATATTTAACAAAACAACCCGGGTGATCATAAAGTTGCTCCATGAAACGATCAAATGCATTTTCATAGCCTGGCTTATAATCAACAGCAAAATAACTAAATAATGATTTAACGTTACATAATTTGTCTGGCAGCGTGCCATTTGTTTCTAAATAGGCAGGTGCGGGTAGTTTTGGAATCAAGTCAGTAAAGTATTGAGAATAAAGTAAGGGCTCCCCACCTGTGATGGAAATAGAGTGAAGTGGCCTTGACTTATACGGGGAAATTGCCTTAATGACATCATCGACACTATATTTTTGCTTATCTTTAGAAAAATCAGGCTCATCACAATAACTACAGTGTATGTTACACCCATAAAAGCGAATAAATATTTGTGGATACCCGACAAAGGGACCTTCTCCCTGATAACTATAAAAAATATCTTTGATAAACATTGCGTTGATTATCCATTATAAAATAATTTAGTTTGTCAATTAAATTCAAATTATATCACAAATGAAAAAATGATATAATGGGGCCATGATCAACACTAAACTTATTCAATCCGCACTAACCCCACAAGTCATTTCAATGTGCCAACAACTTCATACCTATCAATTTCAAGCCTATATTGTAGGTGGTGCAGTCCGAGATGCATTATTGCAACGACCGTTAGGTGATATCGACATTGCAACTAATGCAACGCCAGCTGAAGTTGAAACAATATTTGAGCAGGTAATTCCAACTGGTAAAGCCTTTGGAACCATGACAGTCGTTGTAAAAGCGGGTGATCAATCACAACAGTATCAAGTGACGACATTTAGGACTGAACAAGGGTATTCCGATGGCCGCCACCCCGATCAGGTGATGTTTAGTCAATCGATTCACGACGACTTAGTTAGGCGTGATTTTACGATTAATGCCTTGGCTTGGGACCCGATCAATAAAACATTGATTGATGATGTAAATGGTCGATATGATTTACAACACAAGCAACTTCGAACAGTGGGCGACCCGAGTCTACGGTTTCAGGAAGATACATTACGCTTATTTCGTTTATGTCGTTTTCAAGCACAATTAGGGTTTAAGATTGAATCAAAAACAGGTACTGCAGGCCAGCAGCTAAGTTCAACCGTTACCTTGCCGTCAGCTGAACGTATTTATGAGGAGTTATGGAAAGGACTTGATGCCCCATATTCGTGGGCGGGGTTAGAAACAGCAAGGTCGTTTGGATTATTACAACGGGTATTTCCAGCGATTAAAGTAAGTCCATACCCAGCAGAGTGGCCAGATTGGATTGTAGAACAACGCTTAGCCTATTTATTACAAAATAGTGATGATTATCAGGCGCAACTTAAGGTAGCACGCTTTCCCAACGCAGTGATTTCAATGGTCAAGTCATTAATTGAAAATCAGCTTAATCTTGAACATGCTCAATTTAAAGTAGCGGATCTTGATATTTCAGGTGATGATTTAAGCGCCTATGGCTTGGAGGGGCGTTTAATCAGAACCACATTGGAAGAGATTCGTGAATTAGTGTTAAGTAAAGCGCTAGAAAATACTAAAGCAGTCATTATAGACTGGTTGGATCGACGGGGTAAAACAGGTGACTAGGCTTTGTCGCGAAATGCCTAATCTTCACAATTTTCACCTTCATTATGGTGCTCCGCTACACCGCCTC
>CAXFGY010000138.1:0-2580 GCA_964002605.1 uncultured Candidatus Marinamargulisbacteria bacterium | reverse complement strand
TAATTTAAAAGAATCTATAATTAAAATTTATCAAAAAAAAAATTCTACTGACATTAATCCTCTCGTCAATCATTTAGAAACCACTTACCTTAATGAGTTAAAACATTATTTATATGCATATGAACAACAAACAATTCCGCAAGATAATATTACTTTTGGAGAATACTTATTCAAATCAGATTGTCGTCATGAGATCAAAATATTAGGCTTAAAAATACAAATACTTGAACTTTGTAATAAAACATTTACCCGCTTCAACTCCTTAGATGCAATTAAAATAATTAACGAATTAAATATCACTGAACTCAATCATTTTATTGCCTATTTAAAACCTACAGCAACTAAAGAAAAAGATGATTTAATTCAAACTGAAAAACCTGCTGGTTTTTCAAAAGAAAATCCGTGTAAATTTACTAGTGAGCAATTGTTTTTAAAATTAGAAGTATTGTCACTGCTTAACTACTTATTTGAGCGTAAAAACTCTCCAGAATCTTTAAATCTAAATATATTGATTATTGATCATGACAACGAATTGGCTTCACTCAGTAAACAATTAAAATTTATTAAAAATAAAATCTTACAAGTGTATATTCAAAATACTCCTGATAATATAATAAAAATAAACGACGAATACACTGAACAATTTAAATGTTTTTTAAAATCAGAAGCGAATTTAAATCTAAAAAAAATAAAGGATATTCTTAGGAAGTATAAAATTTGCATGACTGATTAAAATAATATTGTGCAATAGGATCTAACAGGAGAATTTAGAATAAAAATTTTATGACAAAAAAAATTAACTATTTAAATGGTGGGCGATACTAGACTTGAACTAGTGACCTACGGCTTGTAAGGCCGGTGCTCTACCAACTGAGCTAATCGCCCATTATAGGGAATCTAAATTCTATCAAACTCCCCTTCGTGTTACAATACTGCTCCTAATGATACAAGCTGCCCAATTTAATGCTGCTGCACCTACTTACGATCAATTTGCTACGATCCAAACTCAAATTGGCCAAGCGTTAGTAAACCGTATTTATTTAAGTACAACTATAAACAAATCTGTGCTTGACTATGGATGTGGGACTGGTTCATTAACCTCACAACTGAAGCAACACGCTACCCTTATTATTGGGTATGATCCTGCACCAGAAATGATTGAACATGCGTGCCAGACTTATACTACTAAAAAACATACTATTCATTGGACTTCAGCGCTTTCAGTGATCCAAAATTACGCGCCATTTTCACTCATTTTTAGCAATGCCGCATTACAGTGGGAAAATGACTTGCAAAATACGATTCATTTTCTAGCTAAAAATTGTCAAAACCAACTTCTTTTCTCTGCATTTGGACCCCAAACATTTCAAGAGTTGGCGTCTATATGGCCAACACCGATTATTGCAACCCAATTTCACCCATTACCCAATTATGAATCTATCGTCTCACATTACTTTCAACATGTTTCTGCATCCTATCATAGGACAGTTCATGAGTATGCGTCCTTATCAAAACTTCTCCAAACCATTAAAGGAACAGGGGCTTATATCCCTGCCATTTCAGGATTACTAACCCCCCGTCAGTTTAAACAACTTGAATCTGATTATCTTAATCAATATGGTTCGATTAAAGCGACTTATGACTATATCATAGTAGATGGGAGACACTGATGTCACAACCTTTAATTATCGTAGGGACTGATACGGGATGTGGCAAAACAATAGTGACGGGTCTATTGGCTCACTACTTAAGTTCATCCAATAAATGTCGTGTTAGCACACAAAAATTGATCCAAACGGGTAATACCACTGACAATGATTTGGCTACTCATGACCACTATGCACCCAATATGACTGACCTCCCATTATCACTACGTTGCCCCTACTCATTTCCAGACCCGGTATCCCCCCATTTTGCGGCAGAAATACAATCCCAAACAATTAATATTGATCGGATTACTACCGCCTTTTATGCGCTCTCCAAACAAGTCGACTATTTACTATGTGAAACCAGTGGCGGCATTATGGTTCCTTACTCAAAGAATACGACGCAACTTGATATCCTCATTCAGCTTAATGTTCCTGTAATTGTGGTTGCGGCAAACCAATTGGGCTCCTTAAACCATACTTTATTAACCGTAAATAGATTACTGTCTGAAAAACTGCCAGTGTGTGGCGTTATTTTATCTCAACCCTATTCTAATATTGATGCCGATCTACTTGCCAATAATGAATCAACACTTCGCCACTGGCTACCTGTCCCTGTATTAGGATCACTACCATATCGCACTAAAACGGATCTGCTTCATTCTGAATTTAAGCCTATTGCTAAACAACTCATCCAAATTTTGTAACTTTTAATTTTGATTCTTTGCAAGCAATCCCTAACACTATTCCTTTCTAACCCTTTAATCACGGTCAAAAAAATAAAGAAATTATTAAATTGAATGAACCGTCATTTAAATCAAGTTATTATTTATTCATTAAGGCTACTCACTCTAATGATGCTAAAAGACGAATCTAATTTTAATTAACTAATCGTTTTTACTAACCGTTGTCGTAATTGCTGAGCATTATTCAA
>CAXFGY010000137.1:0-2589 GCA_964002605.1 uncultured Candidatus Marinamargulisbacteria bacterium | reverse complement strand
TTACTTGGGCAACAGGAATAATCAATGAAGTGTTTTTGTTCATTTTATTTTTCCAAATTCAACTTTACGCAGATATGTTTCTACAAGTTTATTTTTTTGTTGTTACTCTTTACGGTTGGTATAATTGGAAACAAAAACCGAAACAAAACAGCATCACGACAACCGAAAGCAAAACAAAAATTTGGTTTGCAAGTGCAATTATTGTTGGGACACTTATTGCAGGTTTTCTTTTTTCAAATATACACTTGTATTTACCTTATTATTTTAAAACAAAAGCCGCATTTCCGTTTGCCGATTCATTCGTAATGGTGCTGAGTATTGCTGCGACCGTTTTGCTTGCTCAAAAGAAGCTTGAAACTTGGTATTTATGGATTGTAGTTGATATTATTTGCGTGTTCCTATTTTTCAAAAAAGGAATTGTCTTTTTAGCATTAGAGTATCTTGTCTTTCTTGGATTGGCAACTTATGGATTATTGAATTGGAAAAAGCAATTAAACAATTAAACAATGGTTAAAGCATTTATATTCGGAAAGTTTCTGCCTTTTCACAAAGGACACGAAGCAATGATAAATTTTGCTTTGACTAAATGTGATTTCCTTACGGTTTTAGTTTGTTGTAGCGATAAAGAAAATATGCCTGCCACGACAAGACAAAAGTGGATTGAAAAAACTTTTGAAACAGAAAGAAAAATTGAAATCAAAAGCTACAATTATTTAGAAAGTGAATTGCCTAACTCCTCCGAATCTTCGCAAGAAGTTTCAAAGGTTTGGTCAGCAAAATTCAAAGAGTTTTTTCCCGATTATGATTTAGTAATTACATCGGAAGAATACGGAAATTATGTTGCTTCGTTTATGGACATAAAACATATTGCTTTTGATATTCCAAAGCAACTATTTCCTGTTTCGGCTACTGCTGTTCGTAATGACATTTTTGCAAATTGGAAATTTTTACCTGACAGCGTAAAGCCAGATTTTGCAATTAAAGTTGTGGTTCTTGGGACAGAAAGCACAGGAAAAACAACATTGACCGAACGTCTTGCCAAATATTTTAATTGTAGTTCAGTAAAAGAAGCAGGCAGGGACTTAATTGCTAATTCCAACTCATTTGAATTTGACGACTTACATCTTGTTGCTACGGAACACGCCAAACGTATTGACACAGCGATTTTTGAACAAAGCCCGCTTATCATCATTGACACGGACATACACATAACAAAATCTTACGCCAACTTCATATTTGACAAGACACTTGAAATTGAAAGCAGAATCTATAATTCCAACAAAGCGGACATATATCTGTATCTCAACAATGACGTAGAATATGTGCAAGACGGGACACGTTTAAGTGAAAGCGACAGAAATTTGTTAGACATTTCACACAGACAAATTTTGCAACAACACAACATTGACATTACAGAAATAACAGGCGATTGGGAACAACGATTTGACAAAGCGGTAACGACAATAAAACAAGTGATAGAAACGAACGACAAGAAGCACAGCCCATAACAAGGGTTTGGCGTAATGGCGGGTGAAGTGCTTCGTATGAACATTATTGTTAAACTTGAACTTTGGTGCTTCGTGTCAACAGCAGTGCTATAATGCCGCCACTACGCCAAGCCCCGACCGTTAGCGACAAGCTAAAAAACACGTGTAAATCAAATAAAAAAAACACGTGAATTGAAAATTAATTTGTAACTTTGTAATTGAACTTAAAAGAGTTAATTAAAATGAACACAAAGTTAACATTGACAATAGAACGGGATATAATTGAACGAGCTAAAAGTTATGCGAAAGATAAGAATCGTAGTTTATCTGATATAATTGAAAACTATTTGAAAATTCTTACTGAAAAAGAACAAAAAAACGAAGACCAAAAACTTAATCCAATTGTCGAATCATTAAAGGGTTCATTTAAGATGCCAAAAAATATGGATTATAAAAAAGAACTTAAAAACCGTTTAGAAGAAAAATATTTATAATGGATAAAGTTCTTATCGACACAGATGTTTTAATGGATTTCTTTTTCGACAGAAAACCATTTGCAAAGTATTCAACAGAATTAATCAATCTTTGTGCAGAAAAACAAATACAAGGGTTTACAACACCGGTAATTATTTCAAATGTCTATTACTTATTGCGTAAAACTGCAAAACACAACATCATTGTAGAAAAAATAAAACAGCTTTTGACAATTATCGAAATTGTAAAAATGGACAAAAATGCAGTTATGAACGCTTTAAATTCAGAGTTCAAAGATTTTGAGGATGCCTTACAAAACTTTTCGGCAATTGAAAACGGACAAATTAAAATTATTTTAACGAGAAATTTAAAAGATTTTAAAAAGAGTGAATTAGCCATTTTGACACCTGAAACATATTTAAAAGGAAAAGCCAGTGGCTATCAATGGCTATAAACAATTGGGGCGAAAGTGCTAAAACTAAAGTATAAACATAAAATAAAGGTCGATGCTAAACCGAAAAAGTTAGGGTATAAAATCCCCAACTGTTCATAGTGTGCCAAGAAGCAGCCACTGCAATAAAATGGCTGCATGCTGTAAATAAGATGATGGTAGGTCCATCAGAGTCGT
>CAXFGY010000136.1:0-2604 GCA_964002605.1 uncultured Candidatus Marinamargulisbacteria bacterium | reverse complement strand
ATTTCTTTTTAGCTGGTTTATTTCTGCCTTGTTTTTGCGCTCTTGTACAATGGCTATATTTTCCTCTCCTATTTAATGACTTTCCCATAACACAAATTTACTTAGATTTATCTTTTAATTTTTCATAAGTTCGCATACCTCCTAGTCCTAGCATTCCTAGAAGTACAGTCATTAAATGTTCCATTTGTAAAGCGGGGGGAACTCGTTCTATTCCAAAAACCCAAATAGCAAAATCCCGTATAACAAAATTATAAGCTAATGCAACACCACAAACCCACCCAATAAAAGGGCGCCAACCTGCAACAAATACCGTTCGGTGTTTTGCTTCAACTTCATTAATTCGTGTTTGTAATTCTAAAATTTGATTTGGATCAAGTTCTTTTCCTTTTATAGCTTCACGAATTTCCCAAGCTAAATTTCCCGCAACTGATTTACGACCATCGCCACCTTTTAAAAGACCTAATAATAATTTAATCATATAATTCGTACTTTGTTCCCTTACTTGTTTTAACAGCTTTTAAAATTCTGTTTCTATTTCCATTTGGCGAAACCCATGAAACATGAATCCAATCGGGCGATAATTCTGTCCCGTGTTCCCAAATTAATTGATCAAATGATAAATTATCTTTTATATATTCAAATAATTCAGCATTAGATTTTTCACCCATTGCATCAATATCAATGGCTTGTCCTTTTGTGTGTTGACTGGTAATTTTAGATTTTAATTTTAAACATAATTCGGGTGATCTAAAAAAACTATTAACCCTGATAGGTTCATTAGCCCATAATCTCAATGGCTCAAAAATATTTTTAGCCACTAATTTCATATTTTTAATTTGATCTTGATCAGGAATGTTTTCAATTTCATATTTTTCCGCTGTTTTAGATTTAACAGCTTCATTCCATGAAATATGTTCACTTATATATGCCATAAATTAATTTTTTAATTAATAAATAATTTTATAATCTCAAATATTATTACAACTGATAAAAATAAATGAATCATTCCCATTATTTTTCTATTATTTGACCATTGTTTTTTATACCAATTTATAATTTTTATTATTTTATTTTTCATAATGTTTTTTTTAATTTTTTAAAATTAAGTTTTTTCTACTCTATTTGCAACCTCAATAATTGCACGAAACCATGTTTGGTCATCTTCATAATCTTCTAAATATCTAACACGTTCAATTGTTGTTGTATATACATTAAAACCCTCTGAACTTAAATCAATATATCCTGATGATCTTGTTCTAACTAAATTTAAAACGCCGTCAACAATTTGATTTAAAATATATTCCCCCCCATTATCTGAAATGTATGATGTAAAACATTCTATTTTTGTCACACATTCGGTTGTGTAACTTGATTGATTTTCATCTATTTCATCCTCTAAATGTGAATAAATACGAATGTATGGTGTTGATGCGCCGTTTGGTATTCTGTTATAAATAGGAACTGCCGAACCTGAAATTGTAATTTGACCTGTTAAACGATCAATGTATTTTTTTCTAATATGGTGAAACGCTTCATTCATCGTTTTAATATTTTATTAATTCTTTTTTTTAATCTAATGTTTAACAATTTTATTTGTTTTCTTACTACTGGAAAAAAAAAGGGAATTATTTTATTTGCGTTTTTTGGTTTATTACCGCCAAATTCAACATAACCCGAATAAGGTGCTTCCGATCTTATTTCACCAACTGTATTTGGCAACATTCTAAAATTTATATTTTTTATTAAATTACCCGTGTCAACTGGTGCCACTTTTTTCATTGTTTTAGCACTTAACATTATTGTTTTTGTAATTTCTTGTTCTAAACCAATTTTATCCAAAAGTTTTAATTCTGTGAATTTTCTTTTTAATTGTGCTAAATCTTTTTTATTTACTGTAATATTATTTTTTTTCATTTAGTCAATTTTTATAGCTTCAATTGTTGTGAAATATTTTTGTTGACTTTCATAAATTGACGTAATTCTATAATCGCCTGAAATACCTTGTATTTGCAAATAATCATCATTAGCAATTTTTGATTCTACTGTTTTTGACCTCATTATCAATGCTACTTCTAAAAACCGCCCTCGAAACCTTTCAGTTGATTTAATATCGCCTTTTTTTTCTTTTAAATTAGCCCAAACTGTCGCATAATCAGAAATGGTTGATGTCAAACCACCATAACCATCAGCGGTTTGTGTTTGTCTTTTTACAACAACCCTTGTATTTAATTTGCCCGAATCCATTATTTATATAAACATTGTTTTTTCTGATGATAAAATATTTTTAACATCGCTTGGGATTTTTACAGCCGATACGCCTTGCATAACTATAAAATCTGATCTGTTATCATAATACGTTGCCACTAATTGCAAAATAGCTTGTTGCAATAATTCTGTATCAACACCCGATGTCACATAAGTGACAATAATATCTTTTGCAGGGAATTCATCAAGGGTGGATGAAGATCGATGATTATGCGTTGGAACTATTCTCTGAGTGGCCCGAAGTTTGGAAGAGGAGATGGCTTTATCTCGAAGAATGGTAGGAAATAGGCGCAGTGTGACCCCTCTGACCCCAGTAGCATTCAGAGGGACTAGGCAACC
>CAXFGY010000135.1:0-2692 GCA_964002605.1 uncultured Candidatus Marinamargulisbacteria bacterium | reverse complement strand
CTTAAGTATGGGGCAAGTATTATGTATTATTATGATAATAGGCGGCGCTTTTTTTATAAGATATTGTCAGCGTTATAGTTCTAAAATAAATAGAAAGTATCATTAAACTGCATATATAAAAATCATAAATAATGATATAATAGGTATTATTTTAATAATTATAAGCCAAATAAATTAAATGATATAAAAAAAATCATGACAAAACATCGTGTCACATTGTTTAAAAAGTCTCAGTTTAGTATTTTATTTATTGTTCAAGCTTTAGGGGCGCTTAACGATAATATATTTAAAAATGCATTAGTCATTTTAATTACGTATACCATATCAGTTCAACAGGGCTTTAATCCCAGTATGATGGTTACTGCATCTGCAGGCTTATTTATTCTGCCCTTTTTTTTATTTTCCGCCACAGCAGGAAAGTTAGCTGATTATTATGATAAAGCACGCTTAATACAATGGATTAAAGCCGGTGAAGTTTTGATAATGGTGTTGGGTATTGCAGGGTTTTATTTGCAGTCAGTCACGCTGTTATTGGTGGCCTTATTTTTAATGGGGACGCAGTCGGCATTTTTTGGGCCCATTAAGTATGGGATTTTACCTATTCTGTTAGAAAAAGATGAGCTTGTAAGTGGGAATGGGTTAATTAGTGCGGCGACTTTTTTAGCTATTTTAATTGGAACTGTTATTGGCGGTATTTTAATTTTAATGAATAAGGGCGTACTAATTATTAGTAGTACCGTTATAACGGTGGCGCTTATCGGGTGGTATACGAGTTTAAGAATGGCACCGATTACAGTAGTAAGTCAATTCAAAAAGAAACTAAACTTACTAACAGATACACAAGATATTTTAAAAAGTGCATTTCGCTTTCCGGTTACTCGACGAACAATTTTAGGGGTTTCATGGTTTTGGTTTATTGGGGCGATCTTTATTGCCCAATTTCCAGTTTTTGGTAAAGATATTGTTGGTGGGAATGAATTTGTAGTCACTTTATTTTTAACCGCATTTTCAATTGGAATTGCCTTAGGATCGGTGACATGTAATACGTTACTAAAAGGCAAGATATCAGCAAATTATGTGCCTTTAGGGGCGTTAGGAATGACTGTGTTTATCTTTGATTTATGGTGGGTGAGTCAGCATTTGAGTCCCGTAGGTGAACTGATTGGTATTAAAGCCTTTTTGGCAACAGGGACTAATATTAGAATATTAGTTGATTTAATTTTAGTGGCATTTTTTGGGGGGTTATATATTGTACCATTATATTCGTTATTACAGGATAGTGCCCCAAAGCGTCAAAAGTCACAGTTTATTGCAGCAAATAACATTATGAATGCATTATTTATGGTCTGTTCGGCAATAGTCACAATGGTGATGTATGCAAATGATTTTTCAGTTACTGATATTTTTTTAGTTACAGCAGTCGTTAATTTGGTTGTTGTGGTTTATATTTGTCGGTTATTGCCGGATGCAATTCCAAAAATAATATTAAGAACATTATTAAGAGTTTGTTTTAGGGTAGAAGTTAATGGGATGGAAAATTACTATAAGTCGGGTAAACGCTTAATTATTATTGCCAATCATACGTCATTAATTGATGTGGCTTTAATTGTGGCGTTTATACCGGACACATTAACCTTTGCAGTGAGTCATGTGATTGCTCAAAAATGGTGGATGAAAATTGTCTTTGGAAGTCAAAAAATATTTGGAGTGAATACGTTTTTAGTGGAACCCAATACCCCAATGGCAACTAAAAGTTTAATTAAATTATTGAAAAAAAATCAGCGTTGTGTGATTTTCCCAGAAGGACGCATTACAGTGACAGGTGCATTAATGAAAATTCATGAAGGGCCAGGTTTAATTGCAGATAAAGCCAATGCACGATTACTTCCAATTCGAATTGAAGGGGCTCAGTATAGTATGTTTTCTTATTTAAAAGGCAAGGTCCGTCTTAAGTGGTTCCCTAAAATTATTTTAACGGTACTGAATCCAGAAAAATTAGAGATTGAGTTTAGTATGACAGGACGGAGTCGACGAAAAGCGATTGGCAAGAAGCTTCATTCGGTTATGACAAATATGATGTTTAATAGCAGTAAATATGATTATTCATTATTTGAGTCATTATTAAATGCTAAAAAATTATATGGGGCACAAACCAAGATTATTGAAGATAAAAAAATGACGCCTTTATCGTATAAACAACTGATTGTAAAAGCAATTGCATTAGGAAATTATTTCAAAAAACAGACTCAGCTACAAGATCATATTGGCTTGTTATTACCCAATTCAATTGCTCAGGTGGTGTGTTTTTTTGCGTTACAATTTACAGGACGAATTCCGGCAATGATTAACTTTTCGATGAGTGCAGCGCTTATTCAGTCGACAATGGATACGGCAGGAATTCATCAAGTGATTACATCCCGACAGTTTATTGAAATTGCTAATTTAGAAGAAGTCATTTCGCATTTACAAGCACATAATATAAAAATTATTTACTTAGAAGATATTTCAATATCAATATTTAGTAAATTGTATAGTTTACTGCAGTCAAAATTACCTAAGTTGGCCTATTATTGGACTGTATCAAAAAATAGTCGTCATCCTGAAAATAAGAGTGTCATTTTATTTACATCAGGATCTGAGAATAAGCCCAAAGGGGTCGTGCTATCGCATCAAAATATTAATGCAAACCGGT
>CAXFGY010000134.1:0-2703 GCA_964002605.1 uncultured Candidatus Marinamargulisbacteria bacterium | reverse complement strand
ATTCAATTAAATCCTTAATTTGTTTAAGCTGAGCCAACAAAGTATCGTTAGATACACTCTGTATCCAATGATAAATATCATCTTGAAAAACAATTTTAGGTGGAATCTGAGATGTATCAAGTAAATTACCCTTGAAAGTAACTGTTTTTTTTTCTTCTTTAAACTGATTCTCATCCCATATAATCGTTTGATGTGGCATCGAACAAAACAAATAGGACATCATTGCAAAATGAGGAACTTTATCTAAAGTTTCAAATGACATATGCCGACATTTAATATTTGAATTAATCAAAAATAAATCTCTTTTTAATTGATCAATCATTGAAAACGAAGAATCTATAATATGAAATTTCGCCTGAGTATCTAAATTTAATTTTTGAATTATCTTTTTAGATGTAATTCCTAAGCCAGCACCAACATCATAAACTAATGGCATATCAACACGTTTCAAGACCAATTGTAAGTAATCACAAACAATTTGACAAAATTGATCTGAATTAGACCAAGAAAAAGGGATTTCATTAATAAAAAAATTACTTATACCCAATTCCCACGACTTAGCTGATAGCCACGTCTTAATATCGTTAATATTATTCCTTACTAACTCCATACCCAATTAACTTAAAAGAGAATTTCAAAGTTAATCACTATCAATAAAAAATTATACTGTTTGAACCACTTCAGACACTTCTGGAATTTCTTCTTTTAAACGATTTTCAATCCCCATCTTTAACGTCATTGTCGCAGAAGGACAACTCGAACACGCACCTTGCAATTGCAAAGTTACAATGCCATCTTCAAAACTAACAAATTGACAATCTCCCCCATCCATTGCAATTGCAGGCCGAATTTCATGATCCAAAATCTCTTTAATCCGTTGAACCACCTCATCTCCATCAGCCATTTTATTTTCAATATCAGTAATCAATTGCTGATCAAGCAAATTAGATTCCACCCCAACCATTGCTTTAATCACTTCCGTCGCTGGATCTAAAACCGTATCCCAACCTGCATCTGGGTCTTTAGAAATTGAAACAAAGTTAGTTCCAACTAATACCCCTGAAATCCCTTCAATCTCTAATAACCGTAACGGCAATGGCGATGCTTCAGCACTTACAGAATCCGTAAACTCTAAACTTCCGACAGGTAAAAATTGATATTCCATTAAAAACTTAATTGTATTCGGGTTCGGCGTTGGCATTGCCGTTAACTTTAAATCATTAGTATTACTTACATCATTAGTCATTATATTTCTCCTTATTAATATTTTAGTATTATCGCAAATCGTTATTCAGTCGTCACTTCACCTTCATTATTTTCTAAGGCATCTTCTAAAGCGCGCCAAACCAATGCCGCACATTTAACCCGTACTGGAAATGACTTCACCCCTTCAAAAATAGCCAATTTACCTAATTGTTGCTTTTCAGTTTCAAGTAACTCTTGTGTCACTAACTTAATAAATAAGTCTTTATATTCCAATGCTTCTTTAACTGTTTTGCCAAGCAAACATTCTGTCATCAACGAACCACTGGACTTTGATATAGCACACCCATAACCATGAAAAGATACTTCTGAAATAACGCCATTATCTAATTTAACAAATACATAGTAATCATCCCCACATAACGGATTTTTACCATGTGAAGAATGAGAACATTCCGACATCACTCGAAAATTACGAGGATTTCGATTATGCTCCAAAATCATTGATTCATATAATTGCTTTAACCGACTCATGAAAAAAATTCCTTTACTTTTTTAACACCGGCAATAAATTGATCAATTTCAGCAATCGTATTATAAAAACTCATCGAGACTCGAATTGTAGCAGGTATATTATAATGAATCATAATCGGCTGGGCACAATGATGACCCACCCGAATCGCAACCCCCATTTCATCAAAAATAGTACCTGCATCATGGGCATGAACGCCGTCAATATTAAATGAAATTAACGCCACCTTATGCGGATGTGTCCCGTAAATAGTAATGCCATCAAGATCACGCAATTTTGCTGATGCATAATTAAATAATGCCTGTTCCTGATCCGAAATAGCCTGATAACCCACTGTTTGAATATAAGAAACCGCTTCGCCTAAACCAATAATTTCAACAATAGGCGGTGTCCCCGCTTCAAAGCGAGCAGGCGGTAACGCAAATGTTGTTTTTTCAAAAGTAACTGTTTCAATCATATCTCCACCCGTTTGATACGGGGGCATCGCCTTTAATAAATCATATCGACCATAAAGAATCCCAATCCCCGTCGGACCATACATTTTATGCCCTGAAAAACAATAAAAATCACACCCTAAAGCCTGAACATCCACCGGCATATGTGAAATGGCCTGCGCCCCATCTAATAAAACTTTAGCACCATATTGATGGGCCTTTTCAACAATCGAACGGACTGGATTAATACTACCTAACACATTTGAACAATGCGTTACAGCCACCATTTTTGTTTTATTAGATAAGTGTTGCTCATACTTAATAAAATCAAACGCCCCTTCCTCATCAAAAGGAACCACTTTTAACACACACCCTTGCCGTTCACATAACTGCTGCCATGGCACGATATTCGCATGATGCTCCATGGCAGAAATAATAATTTCATCGCCTTTTTTAAACGATTGGCCATAGGTCGCTGCCACTAAATTAATCGATTCAGTCGCCCCTTTTGTAAAAATAATTTCCTCCACACGT
>CAXFGY010000133.1:0-2721 GCA_964002605.1 uncultured Candidatus Marinamargulisbacteria bacterium | reverse complement strand
GGTTCCATTGGTTTAGTCTCCTGGTAATATTTTTAATGATTTTTTTAGAACTTAACATTTTGATAAACTGTTAATTCATTATTTTTTAATTTTTTAAAATACGTTTTTGTCCATTGAGCGACTTTGCCACTTAGCAATAGTGTTGCAAGTGTATTGGGAATTACTAATAGTCCAATCATGGCATCAGAAAATGCAATAATCATACTTAAAGGTTGTAACGCCCCAACCATAATTAAACCGACATAAATCCATCGATAGGGTTGTATTGCTATAGGGCCAAATAGGAAGCGCACCCCAGTTTGACCATAATATGACCATGTAATTAATGTCGAAAATGCAAAGAAAAACACAGCGATAGTAATAAAAATAGAACCAAATCCATGAAAAAATTCATCAAAAGATGTAATTGTTAATGCAATTCCTTCAGTTTGACTCACGGTTTGAATACGATCAAGATAAAATTCAGACACTAATCCTAACGGGGTAAACTGTAGTGAGAGGGTAGGTTTATGTTGTTGTTTCAAGAATTTCATTGCAGTGGGGGTGAGTTGTATTACAGCACTTTTCCACTCATTGCGATAATGATGTCCAGTTAGGGTTGCAAAGGGTTCAGTATTGCCAGTTAGGGGGTTAGTAAAAAATAAGTCTGAGTTTTTTTTGTTTAATATAATCGTGGCAATTTGAATTTGATTTGGAGTACGTAATTCAAGTTGAATATCACCTTCCTTTAGGTAATACGAAAAGCGAATCAATCCGGTTTGGGCGTCAATATTAGTAAATTGGATAGGGGTATGCGAGCCGGTATGTTTGTAATATAACACCGATTCTCCATCACGAAAGGATCTTAGAGGATCAGTTTCTTCAGGAATATTACTTTTAATAGATTGCCATTGCCCTGGAAAAGTATTGGTTTTTTCAAAACTAAGTTGAGATCCCGATGTATGTTGGTGCATTTCTGTTCCAAAGTTACCACTCATAACAATGATTAATGCAGTGGCTGTACAAACAATAATCGTATCAATCAAGGGTCCAAGTGAAGCGACAATACCTTCTCTAATCGGGTAATTGGTTTTAACGGCAGCATGAGCAATCGCTGCTGAGCCTAAACCTGCTTCATTTGAAAAAATAGCTCGGCGTACACCTGCCATAATAACACCAATCAAAACACCACCAGCCGCAGCTTCCCCAGTAAAGGCATCTCTTACAATTAATGATAATGCAGCGGGTATTTGCTCTGCATTCATCACACAAATCACAATGGCACCTAAAATATAAATTAAACACATACTTGGTACAATTTTTGAGGCGACACTTCCAATTCGTTTAATACCCCCAATAATCACAATACCTGTTAAAATCATTATGATCAGTCCGGTAATCCAAGGAGGAACATTATAGTTAATATGTAAGGCAGAAGCCGCTTCATGCGTTTGAAACATACTGACTGCACCATAAGAAGCTAAGGAAATAGCGCCAGCATAAAACAATGCAAAAGGTTTGAATTTAGGGCCGAGACCTTTGGTTATATAATACATTGGGCCACCGGTAACAGTACCATCTTCATTTTCTTGACGATAATGGGTGCCTAATGCACATTCAACATATTTGGTAGCCATACCGAAAATACCAACGACCCACATCCATAAGACGGCACCGGGTCCACCTAAAGCAATTGCAATTGCAACACCGGCGATATTGCCCAGCCCGATTGTGCCAGATAGTGCAGCCGTTAATGCTTGAAAATGGGTGATTTGACCTTTTTCATTCGGGTTATCATATTTTCCAGATATTAATGCAATGGCATGAGGGAAGCAACGGAATTGAATGAAAAATAACCGTAATGAAAAAAAGACCCCAGTAAACAAACACCCATAAACAACGGGCTTAGACCAAATAAACCCCACTAACTGATTTAAAAATGCTTCCATAATATTGAATTTCTCCTAAATTTAAAATTAAATATTAAATATGATTAACAATACTATGATACAATAATTCATTATTTTTAAAAAATTACATTTTACAATATCATGTTATTAAAAGTTAAAAAGGTATATTAATAAAAATGTCACAGAATAAAAACACTATAGTTATGATAATTCTGTTTAGCGTAATTATATTATATTCACTAAGTATGCAAGTATCAGCTTCAATAATAACCGGTAAAGTCGTTATAAAAGACACTTCAATACCAGTCAAAAAAGCAAAAGTTACAATTGAGGATCATAAAAAGCCAATCACAATTTTAACAGATCAAAAAGGTCACTTTGAACAGTTTGTTTCTGCTCAAAAATTTAAGGTGATGATTACAGCAAATGGCTATATGCCCTATGAACAGTTTTTTAGAGTGACAGGAAATCAATCAATTAAATTTGAATTAGAAATTGCCAAAGTAATTCAAGCGGGTAAGCAAACCGTTTATGCGAATCAAGAACGACAGCAACTTTCTAATTATAAGGTAGATTCAAAGTCAATTAAAAAACTATCTAAAACAGAATTATTTTCAGATCCAATTACACCACTTAAATATTTGCCAGGAACTGGCTTTAGACGGACATTTAGTGCTGAATTATTTGTTCGAGGAGGTAATTCATACGAAGTGGCTCATATACTTGATGGGACGACAATTGATTTCCCTTATTTTTTTGGAGGGGGTGTTAGTTTATTTAATGCTGAAACAATTGATAACGTTTTGTTTTTCCCCGGTGGCATGGATGTACG
>CAXFGY010000132.1:0-2779 GCA_964002605.1 uncultured Candidatus Marinamargulisbacteria bacterium | reverse complement strand
AACATTTAAAAAGTTCAAAATATCGAGTACGAAACTGGCCAGAGTACGATAGAGGGTTAAAACAAAGAGGACGACTATTGATATGTAATTTGTCGCCTGAGGCGGTGTAGCGGAGCGACATAACGAAGGTGAAAATTGTGAAGATTAGGCATTTCGCGACAGAGCTAAATTGTAAATTTTAGACCTTTGGTTGCATCACAATTGATCGAATGGTAGTGTAATTTATTTTGTGACACGTAATTAAATTTATCGTATGATAGTTAGTAATGATTTTCAAAAATTTAAAAGAAAAATTAATTCATTACCGCTTAAATCGTGCGTATCGACGTGCCACACAGGTAACAGGTCATAATAAAATTATTATTTTTTCAGATCACCATAAAGGAATCGGTGATGCCGCTGATGATTTCAAACAATGTGCATCAACTTATACAAAGGCTTTAAATTACTATTTTCAAGCTGGTTATACACTTATTTTATTAGGTGATATTGAAGAGTTATGGGAAAACGATATTAATGATGTAATCAAAGCAAACAAAGACTCTTTCGAACAAGAAGCACAATTTTATCACGACAAACGCTACTTTCGTTGCTTTGGCAACCATGATTTACAATGGTCTCGCCCCCAAACGGTGACCCAATATTTTAAGACAAATTATCCTAACTTAACCGTTACAGAAAGCATATTAATAACCATAGGGCAGCAGCGTTTTTTCTTAACCCATGGCCATCAAGGCGATATCATAAGTGATTTATTCGCACCATTATCTAAAATACTAGTCCGTTCATTTTGGCGATGGTATCAATTAATTTCCAAACAAAAACTATCTTCTCTATCTGACCATTTAAATCAAATTCAATGGCATGATCATGTCTTATATAATTGGATCACATCTCAACCAAATTTAAAGTTAATTACAGGTCATACCCATCGTCCAATTTGGCTATCCCAAACAAAAGAAGAGCAAAATACGTCTCAATTAACTGAAAAACAACCCGTTTACTTTAATACAGGCTGTTGTAGTTATGCTGATGGTGATATTACAGGGATTGAACTTCATCAAGACGGCATACAGTTAATTAAATTCTCAAGTCATTCATCGAATAAAATTGATTTAGCAACACTAAAGTGGTCTGAAATTAACCAAAAAAGATTAAAAAAATACAAGCAGTATAATAAAACTGCAACTTTTTAAGAAAAAAATCGATAATATGTATATGACTTTGTATCAAAGTAGAAATTTTTAAAAAAATAATTCACTCAATTATAAGTGATAATCAAAAAGAAGTTAAGGAGAATAAAGATGAATATAATAACAAATATTAAAAAAGGGGTAATAACTTTGTTTGTCATATCAATAGTTACAACACCCTTAATATCAGAAACATTAAATATCTATAATGATAATGCAAACGCAGTCATTAAGATCGAAAACTTAGATTCTAAAGAAATAACAAAATACAACACAAATGTAGTGTCTAATGCCCAAGTAATCCCTGGCTTTTATCGTATTGAAGTAAAAATTAAAAAAGATACGATTTATTCTAAAATAATAGAAGTTAAAGAAGGAAGTTCTAAAACGGTTAATACAAATTATAAACCAGCAACTGAACTCAAAGAATCGTTAATGAACGAAACAATAATGGCAGATTTAATCATAAAACATAAACGATCCTTGGGAATAGGATTGTCATTGGGAACAATACATGGATTAAGTTTAAAAAAGAACTTTGGTCCAATTGGAATACAGGTAATTGGGTGGTCATCTAATACTAGTAATCAAATTGCTGGTAATCTTCGGTTTAATTTAGTAAATAAAGTCTATAAAGATAAAATTATGTTTCTTTTTACAGGTCTTGGCGCTGGATACGAGAGTGCTACACCTTATGCTATATTCGGAGATGATGATATTACAGAAAAACTAACGATGTTTGAGTTTATTTTAGGCGTCGAACATCCAAATTTTAAAGGATTTGGGTATTGGACTTATGCAGTGACATATGAACTTGTGTCTATCGATACAGACTATGGTGCGTATTATTATAGAATGGATGAAAATCATACTGATAATGGGATGTTTTTTAAATGTGAATATCACTATCATTTCTAAAAAATTTATAAAATTCAAGTTTAATGTTAAAAAAACAATATCTAAAATAAAAACAACCTATTACTTTTTAAAAAACTAATATAATATACGATCGTTACTTACATAAATAAATTTATAAGGAGAAAAAAATGAGCATTATGACAAATATTAAAAAAGGAATGATAGGATTGTTTATCATATTAATAGTTACAACACCATTAATATCAGAAACATTAAATATCTATAATGATAATTCAAACGCAGTTATTAACATTGAAAATTTAGATTCCAAAGAAATAACAAAATACAACACAAATGTGGTGTCTAATATATCCGTAAACCCCGGCTTTTATCGTATTGAAGTTAAAATTAAAAAAGATACGGTTTATTCTAAAATAATAGAAGTTAAAGAAGGAAGTTCCAAAACGGTTAATACAAATTATGAACCGGCAACTGAAATCAAGGATTCATTAATGTCTGAAACAATAATGGCAGATTTAATCATAAAACATAAACGATCCTTTGGAATAGGATGGTCATTTGGATCAATATTAGGGGTAAGTTTAAAAAAGAACTTTGGTCCAGTTGGAATTCAGCTAGTTGGACTCCAAACCGGAAATGAAGGAAATGTGGGTGGTAATCTTCGGTTTAATTTAGTAAATAAAGTCTATAAAGATAAAATTATGTTT
>CAXFGY010000131.1:0-2831 GCA_964002605.1 uncultured Candidatus Marinamargulisbacteria bacterium | reverse complement strand
TAGTTTTCATATAAAATGAATAAAATTAACTATTGTTGTTTTGTATCAACTTCTGATTTTTGGAATCAATTAAAAATTGATATTAATACAGCTAAAGAGAGAATTTGGATACAATGTATGTCATTTGAGGGGGACAAAGTGGGTCAAGAATTAACAGAACAATTGATAAATTCACCCGCTAAATCAAAACGATTTTTAATCGATTCGTATTCTAAAATTGTTCATAATGACAGAATTTTAATATCTCCATTAGCTTGGTTTAATTTTAATTTAATTAAAGAACGTTTCAAAACCCGAAACTGCATTCAAAAAATGAAATCAAATCAAATCAATATTAAATTTACTAACCCCTTAGGCTTTTTAGGAATTAAATACCCCATGCGTAATCATAAAAAAATGGTTATTGTTGATGATGCTATTTACATTGGCGGACGTAATTTTTGTGATCATAATTTTATTTGGCATGACATGATGGTTAAAATATCATTTGCTAATTTAACTGATTTCTTGGTGCAGGACTTTTTGGCAACTTGGTCGGGGACAAATTTATCATTTAATTTTACGTCAGGTTTAATTAAAGGGTGGAGTTTAAATGGTATTTATAGTCAAACTGAGTATACTCATATTTTAAATCAAATTGCATTAGCTAAAAATTCAATTGAAGTTTTTTCACCTTATATAAGTGGTCCTTTTTTTCGACAATTATGTCAAATCGCAAAACAAAATAATATAACATTAAAATTATATATACCTAAAAACAATAATAAACCGATATTTACTGGATATTTAAACTATTATCAACGATTTTTTTCATTAAAATTATGCTATGTAGAAGGGAAAATGAGTCATACCAAAGCAATTATTGTTGATGATCAGGCTATTTTCTTTGGAAGTACTAATTTTGATGTTGTTAGTTACTATTTAGAACAAGAATTATTATTTGAATTTAATGATCAAACAATTATTCAAGATATTAAATCAAAATTATTAAATCAATTAAATTGGAATGAATCAACAACACCAACTACCTCAATTATTCGACAATATGTATCTTATTACTTGCTACAATTTGTAGAAAAAATATTATTTTTTTATGCTAAATTGTTTAGTTAAATATAATTAGAACGATGCCGAGAATGCCTAATCTTCAAAATTTTCACCTTCGTTATGAAGCGCTGCACCACTTCCTCAGGCAATAAGTTACAAATCTTATGCCTTTAGCGTCATCTCAATTAATGTGTTTTTTTGTTTTGCGACAATCCCATTATTTGTAATTTTTATAAATTATGATTAAATTTAAATTGAAGCAGTTTTTTTAATTTAGTACTATCAACAATTTTATAAGGCATCGTTTCATCGTGGATAAAGTTAACCTGGGATAATTGATCTTGTGTTAAGTATTTTTGATATAATTTTTTACGCGTTGGGTGGTTATCTGAAACTGCATTTAAGATACCATGATAAGGGGTTTTAAGAAGCTTTTGAATAATTAAAATAACATCATTTTGATGAATAAAATTAATCGGGTGATCCGCCATTATTGTTTTTTTTTGAATTGCAAATTGACCAATTTCACGTTGTGGTCCAAATAAGCCCCCTAGTCTTAAAATGGTTGTCTTAATATTAGGTTGAGATAATAAGCGTTGCTCAACTTGGTTCAATATTTGAGAGCGCGGAGTTTGATTGATAGGACTATTTTCAGTTACAGTTGTGTTTTTAGTTTCATAGATCATTGTTGAGCTTGTAAATATAATTTGATTAATCCCGTTTAAAAAAGGAATGATTGAATCAATTGCTTTAAAATAATCACTGGGATTACCAAGGTTACGTTTAAAAGGAATGGTGATGATTAATGTGGTACATTTAAAGAATTGAGGGTCAATAATTAAAGGCAAATCAATAATAGAATGTATTAGTTGTGACTGAGGTGGTTTACAAGAGGATCGTGTTGATATATTAATGTGAGGGTATCGTTGTAAAAGAGTTGTTGCAAGGGGCTTACCGAGCCACCCATAACCCAATAAACTAATCGACTTCATTCTTTAGGAAGACGATGTTTAATTATTAACGTTATTATCGATAATGTGATTATAATACTCATTATTATGATTATTTCTGGTGTAAAAATATCATTAATTTCTGAGATCTGACTCAATTGTTGTCCAGCATAAGAAAATAATGTAATGATAGGAAACATCCCAATCATGGTGCCAATAAAATATTTTTTTATTTTGATATGAGTTACGCCAAGTACTAAATTAATAATTGTAAATGGAAATATGGGAATCATTCGAATAGCACTAATTGTGATGATTGGTCGATTATTAATAATAGAATCAATTAATTTAATTTCTTTCGAAAACTTTTTTTCAATATAATCTCTAAAAATATATCGAGAAGATAGCATGGCGAATGTTGCACCAATACTAATTGAAAGGGTTAACAATATTGCTGAAGGAATTGGACCTAAAATTGCACCCCCAGTTAATGTTGCGCCAGTTAAAATCGGAATGGATACACCAGACAAAATAATGATACTGATAATTGAAATGCTTATAAATAGTATTGGATAGTCTTCGTAAAGGATTATTAATCTAGACAAATATGTTTGAATTCCTGTTAATGATAGAAATTCTTTGAGATCAAAATAATAAAATAATGAAATAATCATTAAAAAAATACCTAAAAAAATTAAATTTCTTTTTTTCATAATTTTTGTACTATATCATATTTAATTGAGGATTGTTATTTAAAGTATGTGCTGGATTTAATTATTAATCAAATATTAAAAAAATAATAATATTTCATTAATTAATATTTGATAGAATTAT
>CAXFGY010000130.1:0-2832 GCA_964002605.1 uncultured Candidatus Marinamargulisbacteria bacterium | reverse complement strand
CTTATAACTTACCCCTATAGCTGCATTATTTAAAGCAACTGCAGCAGAGAATGGGACACCTTCAACGCCTTCAAATGTGACAACCTCTAAACTTGGAACTAGATTCGGCATAGGAAGATCCTTAAACTTTTTGGTTTTATCTTTTAATGCAAGCTTATTTTTATGAGTGTTTATAGAATTTTGAATCATCTCTTTTTGCTTACTAGTGTCCATATAAGTTAATTTTTTTGTTAATGAAGAAACTGTTGTTTCGAAATCAGTTGTTGATATATTCACTAGTTCATTAATAAGGTCTTGATAATCATTTAAATTATCCGATAGTTTTGATCTTATTTCTTTACTTTCCTTTATTGCAGTATTTAAGATTGCTTCAAGCGCTTCATTTGAAACGTCATTATCTGAATCAAATGCTTCTTTATTATTAAACTCAGTTTCCGAGAATATTTTCATTATTTGTAATGCAACAATACTTGAACGAGCATCTGAAACATTAGTATCACTTGAGTCATAAAGTTTAAAAACTTGAGTTTTTCCTTTACTACTTTTAATTACAGCACGTCCATTCCAATATGTTAATGAATCAACATCAATACCATATTCACCGTTTATATTCGTTTTGGCACAAAAAGAAGTCTCTTTTTGAGTTGTTATATCGACTAAACAAACATCAGCATCACTTAAAGGTGTTTTGCCATTAACTGACAACAATAATGACATGCTCATATTATTACTATTAGAACTGGCCTGAGGTTGGTAAACAGTCCCCGTAATAGTTGCTTTATTATTTTCATCTGAATCTTTACTAAGTAAACCACAACCCATAAACGTAGTTGAGATCATTCCAATTAATATAGTTACCATAAATTGTTTGAATTTCATTTTTTTACTCCTTATATATTTTTGTTACCCATTTTTTAATATGTTTGAACCGGTTAAATTATACGTAAACATAGCCCCCTTTTTAGATTAATTTTAAAGCAATAAATATAACTGCTTTATTATATTATCGATTTTTTTGGAAAAAATTTCACTTCATTTTCAAAAACTTACTAATATGTTGCTATAAAAGAAATACCAATAATGAATGCCGGACTATAATCTATTGATATTCTAAGTTATTATTACAACTATGAAATTCCTAAAATCAATCTACTTTTGGTTTTTAATTATTGTTATCCTAATTGCTATTGGTGTTACTTTTGTTGTACAAGATGAAATAATAAATGAACAAGAAACAATAAAGCGACGGCTTGAAATTAAGAACTCCAACATTGTTGGCTATGAAAATGGTATCCCCAGTTTCAAAATCCAAGCAAACTATATTTGGGCAGGCCGTAGTTTATATATTTTTGAAGGAGAAGCACTTAAAAAAGGCCGTTTATATGACTCTAAAGGAAAATTAGTCATTGATAATATTTCTGCAGATCGTATTCGAGTGAATACAAAACGAAATATACTAGCTGCATTTGATAATATTCAAGCTACTTTTTTTCAACGAAGCGAATCGCCAAAATCAATTACAATACATGCTGATGAATTACGGTATTTCAGTGAAAATAAACGAACATATTTATATAAAAATATTCAGTTAATACGAGATAAAACGACTATATATCCTAACAATCAAGTCGACATTGATAATGAAACCAATATTGCTTATCTTAATTATGGGTTTAAATTAAACTCAGATGAACTCATTGCTTCTGCCAATACCATGACCATCTTCTTAGATGAGCAATATGCAGAAATAAACGGAAATATTCATTTTATTCGCCTCGCTGAAAACATTGAACAAGATAATATTGATAACAGAGAAGAAAAAATACGCCAAAAAAGCACAGACTTAAAATGTGACTACCTAAAATATCATAACCAAGATGATAATGAAAAAATCACCATTAAAGGAAACATCAAACTACTACAAGATGGGAAATACATTACAGCAGATTATGGTTATTATGATAAAAACCAAAAATTTTATGAGTTAAAAGATAATATTGTCATTAAAACATCTTCATTACGTTGGTTGATAAATAAACCGCCTACTTCATTTGAAAACAAAGATCTGCGAGATTCTTTAAATGTCGCTGTTGAAATAAAAGGGAATCACTTAACGTTTGATAGTGAAGAAAAAGAATTAACATTAATTGGAAATGTTAAAGTTGTTTTAACTGACAAAGTAATATCCTGCCAAAAATTAATATTTAATGACAAAAACGACTGGGTAGAACTGATTGGCAATGTAGTGATGGTAAAAGAAAATCATGATAAATTAATGAGTTCATTTATCAGTTTAAATATTAATGACGAATCCGTAATTGCACGAAAGCGGGTTGTGACAAAATTTAAAGTAAAATAAAAGATTAAATGCTGAATTGTTCTAGTAAATCCGTTATTATATAACTAATGGCAATGCAACATATAAGTAATAACAAACCGTTATCCAAAAATGAAATAAATGATCTAAACAATGACACGTATTACTTATTAATCAGTTATTACCATTTTTATGTTGAATTACGTGCTGCCTATCAAAAAAAAATAATTAAAGCTGAATCTAGGATTTATGTAAAGTTAATTTTGCAACGAATTAAACAAATTTATTATCGCTTAAAACGCGTGTTAACGGCTAATCAAATCACAACAAATCCTTACCGAGCAAGACGCCTACTAAAACGCGGCTATCATTTACTAATGCAATTAAAACATTATAGTGCCGCTTCTTACACATCTAAAAATCATAATATTAACAATAAAATTAACGCATATCGTAATTCAATTTCTGGAATTTCTCAAAAAACAGACCTTGCCCCATCAATTGCAACGGCATTT
>CAXFGY010000129.1:0-3049 GCA_964002605.1 uncultured Candidatus Marinamargulisbacteria bacterium | reverse complement strand
ATAATAGGGAATCCGTCATTTGCAAAAAAAGTGGTTGATAAGACAGTTTTGTTAAGAAACATATCATCATTAGATAATATAAAATGCTCGGAAAGATGGGGTATTTTATATAAAAAATGTTCTAGTACATTTGAGTTAAAACATGGCAAACTTTTATGAGGCAATAAGTTATTTTGATCTATAATTTGGATTTTAGGGTTTGAAATATCAAGCCATTTTGGTTTTTGATCATCGGTAACAATAAAAATTTTCCTTATCCACGGCGCATATCTTTCAACCGAACGCAAGCTGTATTTTAACTCATCATTGTTGGCATAGCGACCATTGAAATTTGATGATAAATTTTCCACTTTTCTTCCAAAAAAGGAATTACGCTTTGCCTGCCATTTGGGGTCGTTGCCATCTACCCATAAATAAACTAAGTCAATATTAGGAATATCACTTTTCATTTTCAATTCTTTCCCTTATTGTATTATATTTTTCGAGTATTTTTTCAAGCCCTATTCGATTCAAGTCAGTACCTGTTTTAAAATTAACGGTTTTTAATGATAATTTTTTTGGTTTATTTAATCCTCGAGGTTTGTTGTATTTCCCAAAAGGAAAAGGAAGAATATACGTGCCATTAGCTACTGCTGCAGCCCAAAACCATATATCGTCTGTTGTTGCTGCAATTTCTTTAAATATATTGGAATCTATCATTTCTTGATTCAACGAATTTGGAGGATACAAAACACCTCCAACACCTGTTTGTATATTTTTAAAACTAAAATGTAGTCTGTTTGCAAAAAAATGATACCAACGATATTTTTTCCATTGACGATAGGGCGCATTCAGTTTTATCTTTTTGGCTCGATTGGCAATTATAACATCTGGAATTTGTTTATGTAGGTAAAGCAAATCTCTCAACATATTTTTATGATACAAAACATCATCATCGACTGTTACGATTATATCGTTCGGAAAATCCTTCAGCGCTGGAATTAATTTTCGATATGAACGAATATCTTCACTATAATCTCTAATTTCAAACAGCGGATTGTTGTTAGCTAAAGCCTTAAGCTCTAAGGGAATTTTATTGTCTTTGAATTGTGAAAACGTAAGATACAATACCACTTTATCGGGCAAAGTATTACCTTCCAAAATAGAATTAATCGCAACTTTAGCATAGGGTATTGCGGCTGGAAAAGAAGTTAAGGATACAATTACTTTTTTTTGTTTTGACATCATTTTCATTAGCCTGTTTGTCGTTAAATTAACTGTAAAAAGACGACACACTCTTATACATGCGCATACACAACACGTCGGTTGTCATTCAAATCGTTTATGTGTAAACTTTAAAAGTTATTTTAATACTGTAAAAGTATGGTATTTTCTTAGGGTAGTAAAAGAGTGTTTAAACCTTTTTGAATTGAAGCTGTTTACTTACATTCGTGTCATGGCGTCCAAAATCAAATTTTCGAATTACCAACGATACATACAATTTCTACAACAGGAGTATCGGCTTTCCTTTTCCGATTATCAAGAACTTCACACTTGGAGTGTAACCCATCAAGCTGCGTTTTGGGAATCGATTTTCCGATTTTTCACCATATCTTTTGACAAGCCCTATTTATCCGTAATGAGTCTTTCTGAAAATCCTTGGGAAACCACTTGGTTTACGGGGGCAGAGATCAGTTATGCAAAGCATATTTTTTCTCAATTTTCAAATGATCGACCAGCCCTTATTTATCAAAGCGAAACCAATCCATTAACCGAAATAAGTTGGAAAGCTTTATACAACAAAACAGTTCAAATCCAACAACAGCTTCTTGCATTGGGTGTTCAAAAAGGAGATTGTGTAGCGGCTTACTGTGTCAACGCCCCTGAAACGATTGCTGCCTTTTTGGCTGTCAATGGTCTGGGAGCAGTTTGGTCTTCTTGCTCACCTGATTTCGGATCTGATGCCGTTCTTAATCGTTTTTCACAATTACAGCCCAAAGTCCTTTTTGTGCATTCGCGCTATACCTACAAAGGCAAACAATTTGATATTAACCATAGAGTTGCTGCCTTGCAAGAGGGTCTAGAAAACAGCGAGTTTATAGACCTCTGTGAATCCAATTCTTTTGACGATTCTGATATCAATGACAACCAAATTCTTCTGACCCCAGTGTCATTTTCTGATCCGATTTGGGTTTTGTTTTCGTCAGGGACAACAGGAAAGCCAAAAGCGATTGTCCATGGTACAGGGGCGATGATTTTGGAGCATCAAAAGGCACTCGCTATTCATCAAGACGTTTGCGAAGGGGATCGATATTTTTGGAATTCTACAACTGGGTGGATGATGTGGAATTATGCCTTATCGAGTTTGTTGTGCGGAGCTACGCTTTGTTTGTACAATGGCGCATCAAATCACCCAAAGGAATCCACACTATGGAATTTTGCCCACCAAGCAAGGATTAATCATTTTGGTCATGGCGCTGTTTATTTTCAGCACCATGCAGACCGATCTTTTTCAGGGATTGAAACACTCGATTTTCAACATCTCAAAACGATTGGCTCGACGGGCTCTCCAATGTCAGCCAATACTTGCCGATCATTACAACATCGCTTTCCCAACACGCAGGTGATTTCCTTAAGTGGCGGAACTGACGTTTGTACCGCTTTTGTTGGCGGTCAGCCCGAAATGAAGGTCATTCCTGGCGAAATCCAATGTAAAATGCTCGGCGCTCCGGTCGAAGTATGGAACACGCTTGGCGATAAAATTCTGAATCAAGCGGGCGAATTGGTACTATCAAAACCATTCTTATCCATGCCGATTGGTTTGTGGGGTGATCAGGACAACAGTTTGATGCAAGCGAGCTACTATGGGATTTATCCACAAGTTTGGAATCACGGCGATTGGGCGACCGAAAACGATTCAGGAAGTTTTATTATTCACGGACGGTCTGATGCCACCCTAAACCGACAGGGTGTTCGTATCGGTACGGCAGAGATCTATAATTCGCTAAATACGTGCGAAAATCTAAACGATAGTTTGGTCATTCATCTCACCAATGACAAACAGGACTAC
>CAXFGY010000128.1:0-3069 GCA_964002605.1 uncultured Candidatus Marinamargulisbacteria bacterium | reverse complement strand
AATTTATTTGTCATATTTTAATTATCGTCTTTAGTTTTAAAAAATTGCAAAAAATATATTGAAATTTTGTGATATGTAATAACCGCATGATAAACGACCCCTTCTGTTGAGAAAGTTCTTACATTCTAATCAGATTCAATATTATAATTAAAATTTACCGCCTATACTTGTTTTAATTTACTTTTAATTGCCCTATCAATGACATTCATAACTGACGCATTAATTGTCTCAGTGTGTATAATCTGGTGTGTTGCTGCAATATTGTCTATTTTTTGAAGTAAATGGCCTCGGAAATAATCGTCTAACAAGAAAAAACAAGCCCAACGATTTTGATGGGCTAAGTCATACATCTTTAACAATGGTTCTTGTATTAAATAATGAGGATATTGCTTACCAATTTCTGATAATAACTGCTTATAAGGCAGTCTCTTTAAAAATAAACTTAAAGCAGTTAAATATGATTTAATCTGCTGCTGAGTATATAATTCTGAATTTAAGCGACTCTGTAAAAACTGACATCGTGTGTCACTCAATACTGACTCTGGAAAATGGGTTTGAATAATTGAAATCAGCTGATCTTGTTGTTTTCTACATCTTACAATCATTTCAAAATATGATTGTTCAAATAATGTTAATTTTTCTTGAAATAGCTGATCATTATGCCTAAATGATGCCAATACCGCAATTTCAGCCATACCCGCCTGTGCATATTTTTGGGTCCATAATTCATTGTCTTCCCAAAATAAAATCGCTAAATCAACCGCATATAACTGATCATTGGCTACAATATAATTTTCAAAATGACGATCACCACGACCGGTTACATCAGCCAATGCAGCATGATAGGCTAATTGCTTAATGAGTTGATCTGATGGCTCATTTTCTAATAAGTAATATGATAATGTCGTACTTTCAATATAATCTGCACATTCCCATTGGCCCTGTTTTGTTTGTAATGTATACGTACTAAATGATTTTAGATTCACAGTTCTGGCAATCTCTAAAAAACAATTTAAATTTTGTGTGTCTTTTGGTTTTAAAACATATGACCGCTGGTTGATCGTTAATTTATAGACTGAATGGGCCATCCCAATATCAAATCCATCTTCAATGGCTAAATATCCGTCTAACTTTTGATTTAAGGCACCCCCAATCGCCTCAATTAAATCAAAATATACTAATTTTTTACCAATCACATGGCGTCTAATGGTTACTGGCAATTTATTGAATAATGATTGTCGTGCAATGACAATATCATGGCCATATAAAATCCCCTTTCCTTTTTCTTTTAATAAGTCAAAAGAGAATAAACTTGGCTGTGTGATAAATGCAATCAGCTGTTCTAATGCATACTGATTATAACCCAGCATTGCTGCGGTTAACTCAGTACTTTTTCTTAAAAAATACTGACAGCTTGTCTGAATCTCTTTAATCCAACTTTGTTTTTCTTGCGCACTATTTAATGTTAAACACGGATCAATATGCGCTAAAAATAGATCGCATTGATCCATGGGGACCGTTTCTCTTTGAATAATTTGTGCCAGTTGTTTACTGGATAATGGGGTCATAAGATAAGCGTTGTAATGTCTTTTCTTTACCAAACACAACTAGAATATCTACAATATAAGGGCCCGCACTTTGGGCGGTTGTAGCCAATCGTAACGGTTTCATCACTTTACCTTTTCCTAAAGATAATTTTGACATCGTATTATCAATTATTCTTATTATTGAAGTGCTACTCCATTCATCACAGTGATGAAACTGGTCCGTTAATTGCTGGATTACATCACGATCTGTTGGCTGCCATTGAATGGTTTTCAGTTGCGCTGTAAAATAATCATCTGTCATTGTGTAAACTGCTAAATATTCATTAACTTGTACTAATGTTTCCAAATTATCTTGAATGGATACAACCGCTTTTTCTTGGTCAGCTACTGAATACGCCAAAAAAAAGTCTTGGTTCTCAGCTGTCAAATACGGTCGGCAGCCATTTAATAACGCGGGGCCATCCAATTGGCGAATATACTGACCATTCATCCAATTTAACTTTTCAGTATCAAACACTGCATTGGACTTAGAAATTCGGTCTAAACTAAATTGTGATTTAATGGCTGATCTGGATAATAATTCAGCTTCTCCTTCAGGTGACCAACCTAGTAATGATAAAAAGTTAAATAACGTATCTGCTAAATAACCTTGCTGTTTATATTCAATAACATTTGTTGCTCCATGGCGTTTGGATAATTTAGATTTGTCCGCACCCAATATCATCGGCATATGGGCAAACAGAGGCCATTGCTGTTGGAATGCATCATATAAACAAAGTTGGCGTGGCATATTAGAAATGTGATCTTCTCCCCTCACCACATGAGAAATAGCCATCCCAATATCATCAACGACCACCGCAAAGTTATAAGACGGACTACCATCTGATTTCATTATGACAAAATCGCCAATCAAATTTAATTCAAAGGCGACCTCACCCCGAATTAAATCGGTGTACTTTAGTGTACCTGAATCAGGCATTTTAAAACGAATCGTATAGGGTTTTTTTGCTGCTAATTTGTCTTGAACCTCTGCTGGCGATAACGTTAACGCGTTACGCGAATACACATAGGGTTTTTTAGCATTAATTGCCGCTTGACGCTCTAATTCAAGTTCCTCTGGCGTATCAAAACAATAATAGGCCTGTCCCTTATCTAATAACTCTTGAGCCATTTTTTGATATAGTCCCGCTGCCATGCGTTCACTTTGGCGATAAGGTCCGTAATTGCCCCCTGTGGTCGGGCCTTCGTCGATTGTCAGCCCCATCCAGTCAAGTCCCTCTAAAATACTGGTTTCATAGTGTGCTTCAGACCGTTCTTGATCCGTATCTTCAATTCGTAACACAAATTGGCCATTGGTTGACTTGGCGTAAAGCCAGGCAAATAATGCTGTTCTTAACGTCCCAATGTGAAGATTTCCAGTGGGTGATGGTGCAAAACGAACACGTATCATAGCCGTTAATCATACAAGATCCTGACTATGAGGTGAAGTTGTTTGTTTATTTTACATATTTTTTTTAAAAAT
>CAXFGY010000127.1:0-3111 GCA_964002605.1 uncultured Candidatus Marinamargulisbacteria bacterium | reverse complement strand
GATAACAATGATGATGATAAAACTTTAATCACAAAAGAAACTAAATTTAATAACTATCCACAAACCGCTACAAATAATTGTAGGCGAATGATTGATTGGAAAAATAATTTTAAATTAAAAGGAATAAAAAAAGATCATTTAGAATTAGCTGATAAAATATCAAAAAGACAATATTTAAATTCAAAAGATTTAAATAAAATTAAATTAATTTTAGATAAACAAAAAAACCATTTTATAATTGAAAAAAAATATCATAAAACACCACATCTTGATAAAAAATATTTTAAAACAAATTTATTAGGTGGTGAATCAATGTATAATTGGATTATTAAAATTGTTGAAAATGTTTAATAATGTTAAGAAAACAATTACTAAAAAAAATTAAATCAAATTGGATTAAAGAATTTGATAAACAATTATTAATTGCTGAACGTATTGAATTAAAAAATGCGTTGAAATATTATAAAACAGAATATAAAAAATCTATTGACTTATTTTTACAAAATAAAACCATTAATGGATTTAATGATTTATTTTTAATTAGAGATTTCAAAAGACTTTACGAAAATATTTATGTTAATGTTGGATTAAGATTTGCAAAATGGTATGCTAAAAATTTTCGTTTATTCATAAAAAAAGATATTAATGTTGCTAAATATGAAACGATTTGGCTTGATAAATTTCAAAATATTGCACAAATAGTTGGTGCTGAAAGGGTTACACTTGTACAAGGTACCGCAAAAGAAACATTAAAAAAAGTATATAAAAAATTTATGCGTGATCCTGAATTTATGGTTTTAAATGAAAGGGTATCAGGACCAATTTTACAATCACAATTTAATAAGTATTCAGTATCACAAGCGAAAAGACTAATTAGAACTGAATCAACTTTTGCCGCTAATTTTGCAACACATTTAAGTGCATCTGATATTTTTGATAAAAATCAATTACAAAAGGAATGGATCACAGCAATGGATGAAAGGGTTAGATCATCACATGCAAATGCTCATGGTCAAATTGTTGATTTTGACAAATCTTTTAGGGTGGGGGGTGAGTTTTTATTTGTTCCAGGTGATAAAAGTGGTTCAGCATCAAACATTATAAATTGTCGATGCCAATCTGCACCATTTCCAAAACCCGATGAATATGATGCAAGTACAAATGAATTTTTAAGTACGGTTGCAATTTCAGTTGCCCTTACTGATGATGAAAATTAATAAATAATAATATTTTAAATTTAATATCTTTGTAAAATGGAAACAATAATTTTTAAATCAACCCAAATTGGTGAATTAATTGATGCTGATGAAAAAAGTGGCATTGTAAAAGGTTATGGATCAATTTTCGGAAATGTTGATTCAGATGGTGACGTCATAAATAAAGGCGCATACAAAAAAACAATAAATGAAAATGGTAAAAGGGTAAAATATTTATATCAACATGATATGAATAAACCGCTTGGAAAAATGTTAAATTTAGATGAAGATGATAAGGGATTAATATTTGAAGCAAGTATTCCAAAAACAAGATTGGGTTCAGATGTAATTGAATTAATGAAAGCGGGAGTAATTACAGAAAACAGTGTTGGAATTTTACCAATTCAAAAAGAAATGAATGGGGATTATAGGCATTTAAATGAAGTTAAATTGTTTGAAATTTCTGCGGTCACTTTAGCCGCAAATGATCAAGCGATGATATTAGATGTAAAAGGAAAAGTTGATCCCGATAAAGTATTAAAGCGTTACGATAAAATAGCGTCTTTAATCCGAAAAGGTGACATATCTGATGAACTTGGGTTTGCACTTGAATCGGAAATTCAAAAACTAAAATCAATTTATTTTAATAACACTTTGCCGACTAATATAGAAGTCACAGAGCCGACACAAATAAAAAATGATGATAGTGAGATTTTTAAATATTTGTTTAATGTTCTAAAAAAATAATATAATGGACGAAAATGTAAAAAATCAACTTGATCAAATTGGCGATATAGTTGATGAAAAAATTGAAAAAGCATTTAATTCGGCAAAAGACAACGCAAAAGGTGAAGTTGAATCTTCTTTAAAATCAGAAATTTCAAATTTAACTAATGAGTTTAACGCCAAATATGAAGATGCTACAAAAAGAATGGATTCAATCGAAGTGGAAAATAAAAAAGCACTTTCAAATGAATCATCAAAAACTTTCAAAGGCGCACTGCAAAAAGCATTTAAAGATGGCGCAATTGATGGTTTAGTCAAAGGAAGTGCAAACGCATCATCTTTTGAAATAAAAGCAGACATGACTATGGCGGCGGATTATACTGGAGTTGTTGCAGGTGAAACAGTTGTTGGTGCGATCAAATATGATCCATCAAGATCACAACACATCAGAAGTTTAATCCCACAAGGTTCAACTGACGCACAAACTATTAGATTCCCAAAAGAATCAGGGTATTCTGATAATGCGGCGGCAACTGCACAAGGTTCAGCACTTGGACAATCTGATTTTGATATTACTGCAACAAGCGTTAATGTTGAAAGAATTGGTACAACTATGAGAATAACAGAGGAAATGTTGAATGATACACCTCAATTATCATCATATTTAAGTGCGAGAGTGCCGGGCAAAGTTTTAGCTATTGAAGATAATGAGATCATGAATGGTGATGGATCATCGCCAAATCTTGACGGTTTATTTACTGATGGAACTGCTTTCACAACATCATCAGGTGGTTTATTTTATCAAGCGATAGAATCAGCTAATGAATATGATGTTATCGTTGTTGCACTAAATCAATTATCTTTATTAAATTATCAAGCGGATTCAATTCTTGTTAATCCTACTGATTTACATAAAATAGTTTTATTAAAATCAACAGCTAATGAATATTTGAGACAGCAAATTTATACGGGGGTACAACCAACAATCATGGGTATTCCAGTTACAACTAATACGGCTGTACCAAATGGTAAATTCTTAGTTGGAAATTTAGCACAAGCTACGCAGTTATGGATCAGAGAAAATTTAGCGGTATCATTTAGCCGTGAAAATTCTGATAATTTTGAAAAGAATTTTGTGACTGTAAAATGCCAAGAAAGAGTGGCATTAACTAATTATCAACCGAACGCA
>CAXFGY010000126.1:0-3111 GCA_964002605.1 uncultured Candidatus Marinamargulisbacteria bacterium | reverse complement strand
ATATGGCCTGTATGCTCTCAAATTTTTCCTCGGATGATGAAATAATTGTACCATCTTATAATTTTCCATCAGCAGCAACTTCTATTATTAGATGTGGCGCTATCCCTGTGTTTGCAGAAATTTGCTCTAATGATATGAATATATCTTTAAATGGTATTAAAAAAGCTATTAACCCTAAAACTAAAGGTATTATTTTAACTCACTACGCCGGCATATCGGCACAAATTAACGAAATAATGAAAATAGCAAAAGCAAATAATCTAATTGTAATTGGCTTTCACTATCGATGGTCATAATATTTCTTTATTTATTTTATTATCATTACAAATTTAAACATACGCTAATATGTATACATAATCTTGTTTATTTTGCTATAATTTTATTGTAATGTCACTACTAAAATTTCATAGGCATTATCAACGCCATCAACAAAATCCGCCAAAAACAAAAACAGATCATAAATGGATTAACCTTTTTTTTAATTTATCAACCCAACAACTTTGGAAACAATATCAAAAAATTCGTCATTCCCATTTAGAACTCAATTTCAAACAAGCATTACATGATCAAATCAAAATTGAAAAAAATTGGTATAAACAATATGAAAAATCATTACTATTTTGGTCATGGTTTAAAGAAGACCCATGCTTTCAACGTTACTTAAATAAAGCATATCAAAACCGACCCCAAACACTTAACCGTTATTGTTCTATTGACGACCTTCGATCACACTGTAGCAGCGCTTTATCTGTATACTTAAAAAACAACTATGCGACATTAACACTCCGGTGTCGTCGGGGTGCTAATAAAAAAGTACGCCCTTTATTTGATCTAGCTACGGGTCAATTTGTTGCAGGGAGTATCTACAATATCTCTCAGCCTATTCAAAACATATGTCAATTTATCAATCAAATCCCTCCTCATTTAACAACAAATTCATTTGAAGCTAAACTTAATAACTGTTCATTTTCTAGTCGTGAAAAGTCATTACTACGCTGGCTTTATTGGTGTCCTCATTTACCCCTTGCACCACTATTTACAATTGATAATTACTCAAAACGCCCCCTACTCATTCAATCATTGGCAGATTGTACCCTATCTGATTGGATTAAAAAAAAGGGTTTAAGCAAAAAAGAGAAATTACATTTTTGTATAAATTGTCTCAAAATCACAGCTAAACTCCATCAGCAAGGCTATGCCCATCGTGATATTAAACCCAATAATATTTTGGTATACAACCATCAACTTAAATGGGGGGATCTTGATAATATGACACCGGCCAAAAACAACCATCCTGATAGTAATACTTATGCGACTGCATTTAAAGCCCCAGAAATTTGGAAAAACAAACCATGGAATTCATTTAAAGCGGATGCTTATGCATTAGGACTGACCTTAACCTGTATTCTATCAGATGTTTCATTACCCCCTATCGCAATACTGAATTGGGCACAATACCCAACAACAGAAACACCTGCTTTAGCCTCCTATTTTAAATCTGATATTTGGACTGCTATTATCCAAGGATTGCTTCATCAAAACCCAAATAAGCGTCTTTCTGTAGTAGACGCCTTAAATCGAATCCATTATACTTTGGATTAATGGAAAACAGTCAAATTGATCTTTCAACCTACTTAAAAACACAAGATATATCTACCGGTTTGATTCAAACTATTTTGGCTATTGGCGATGCTGGAAAAGATATTCGTTCATTTGTCTTAGTTGCCGGCTTGAACAATCAATTTGGCTCGACCAATACCATAAATATTCAAGGTGAAAAGACTCAAAAGCTTGATATTGTAGCCAATAATATCCTCAAAAAAACACTCTTTTCATGTACTCATGTTGGTGTGATTGCGTCTGAAGAAGAGGAGACTATTGCTGAGCCGAGTGATTCTCAACCGTTATCTTCTGAACGCTATGCCGTCCTTATTGATCCATTAGATGGGTCTTCAAATATTGATGTTAATGTCAGTATTGGTACCATTTTCTCTATTTATGAAATGGCAGACCATAGCCCAATCAATGCATGTCTTCAACCTGGTAATCAGCAAATTGCAGCCGGTTATATTTTATTTGGCACATCAACTGTATTAATCCTGACGCTCCGAAATCGTGCTGTTTTGGGCTTTACTTATGATCCTAAGAAGGATCAATTTTTGTTATCCCATCCCACTATCAAAACACCTGATCAAACCCGTTACTATTCAGTTAATGAAGGGAATAAGTCACAACTTATGCCCGAAAGTATTCGCTTTATCGATCATGCCAAATGTAATGGTTTATCCACACGTTATATTGGCTCATTAGTCGCTGATTTTCATCGTAATTTATTAAAGGGAGGTATTTATTTATATCCAAAACTCAAAAATAAACCCGATGGAAAATTACGACTGCTCTATGAAGCCAATCCATTAGCCTTAATTTGTCAAAATGCAGGGGGTAAGGCAAGTGATGGCTTCCAAAACATTTTAGATATTACCCCTAAACGATTACATCAGCGTACGCCATTATTTATTGGAAATGCTTCTCTAGTGGATCAAATCTATACTGAAACAATAACACACTGACCCTTATCTAAATATAAATTAAGGCAGGTATCCTTCGTCATAATATTTACGAAATTTACTTTTAAATTTATTAAGTTCTTTTTTAGCTTTATCTAACTTTATGCGCTTATTACTACCATCTAAATTATCAATGGATTCAATTACATTTTTATCAAATTCTGATTCATCAACATCATGAAATGTATTAAAATCACTTTCTTCTTTGTCAATAGAGTCCGCAAATAACATCAAATGACGTTCTAATTTTGAATGCCTTAATGACGATGCGTCTTGCTCAAACTCCATTGTACCCCCCTATTCTATTGCATTATTATAGTACCCATATATTCATAAAATTAAACATTTTTTTATTTAAAAAACAACAATTAAAGCAATTAAATAGATAGATATTTCTGGCTATTTCATATCTTTATTTTTTTGTATTACGGTACTGTTGCAAAATAAAAAAATTTGATCCACTGCAATATTACCAAAGGTCTAATATTGGCTCTGTCGCGAAATGCCTAATCTTCACAATTTTCACCTTCGTTATGGTGCGCTG
>CAXFGY010000125.1:0-3181 GCA_964002605.1 uncultured Candidatus Marinamargulisbacteria bacterium | reverse complement strand
GGGGATGAAACGTGTTTATATTCTCATGTTTGAACTAGGTATATTATTTATTGGAATTATTAAATATAGAAAAGATAAATTTATTTCAAGTTTTTCTTGGATAGGATTATTAACATTTATAATTGGATTGGTCTTATTAACTCCATTTAGACGCCGTTATATGGGAATTGTAATGATTTTTTCTATTATTACAAGCATTGTAATAATAGCTCGTGAAAAAACAACATTTAAAAAATATATTATTACGGGATTAATAATATATTTTGGTAATAATTTATTAGGAGATATATATTATATTTATAAACAGTTTAATAATACATCTTACACTGAAATTACACATCAATTACACAGAAAAATTCCCAAAGGTTCTAAAGTAATGGCCCCGATTCAATTTTGGATCGCACTTTACCCTCTTTATACAATTACCGATATTCATGACCAATTAACACCTAATAAAATATCCAATCATGTTAATCAGGTCGATTATATTGTTAAAAGTCCATTTTTCATGAAAAATGTTTCGCCAACAACGGCTGGTGATGCGATTGGATATAATTTATCAGAAAATAGTTTTCACAACACATTGATCAAAGTAACGCAACATTATCCCTGGGTAAAGAAGGATGAACTAAGTGCAATACCTTATGATACAATAGATATTTATGGAAAACGAAATTAACCAGATTAAATTATCAATTATTATACCGATTTATAATGAATCGTCATTATTACCAGCTGTTTTTGAGCGATTTACAGCCCTTGTTAATCAATTACCGGATTTTTGTGGCATTATTCAATCAGAAATTGAATTGATTTTTGTAAATGATGGATCAACAGATCAATCTCTTTCTCAGCTCATTGCGTTTGTAAATAAGACAGAATATGCAACGTGTATCAATTTAGCACGAAATTTTGGACATCAATTAGCCATTACAGCAGGTATTAATTCTGCAACAGGAGATGCCGTGGTTGTAATTGATGGAGATTTACAAGATCCTCCAGAACTTATTATGGAGTTATATCAAAAATATCAAGAAGGTTTGGATGTTGTTTATGCAGTTCGTAAGCGACGCTTAGGAGAATCTTATTTTAAATTAATTACTGCACAACTATTTTATAAAATTATTGACTATTTTAGTCATACTGAAATCATTCAAAATGCGGGTGATTTTCGATTAATGTCTCGACGAGTTGTTGATGTATTTAATCAACTACCGGAACAACATCGATTTATACGAGGAATGATCCCTTGGATTGGTTTTAAACAACATTATATTCTGTATGAACGAGATAAACGATATAGTGGTAAAACAAAGTTTTCAATTCGTAAAATGATTCGTTTTTCAATGGATGGGATTACTTCTTTTTCAGCAGTACCATTAAAAATGGTGGGAGTATTAGGCATTTGGGTCAGTGTTTTAGGTCTCATATTTATGGGATATGTATTATATGAAAAATTTGTTTTGCAATCGACGATTCAAGGATGGACGTCACTGGTTATTTTAATTATATTATTAGGTGGCTTCCAACTTATTTGTTTGGGTGTAATGGGAGAATATATTGCACGCATTCATGATCAAGTTAAAAATCGACCTTTATATGTTATAGAAGGGCAATATCCAAAGAAATGATACTAATTGTGGGTGGTGCCGGTTATATTGGGTCTCACATTACCAAAAAACTTTACGAACTAGGGTATGATGTAGTCGTATTTGATAACTTTAGTACAGGTCATCGTTCTTTTATTCAATGGGGAAGTCAATTTGAAGGTGATTTAAGAAACAAAGATGATTTAAATAATTGTTTTAAAAAATACGCTATTACTGCAGTAATACATACTGCTGCTTTATCAATTGTACCAGACTCTTTAAAAAACCCTCAGAGTTATTATGAGAATAATGTTATTGGCACATTTAACCTGTTAACTGTTATGCGGTTGTATAATGTGAATACATTTATCTTTTCATCAACCTGTGCTGTGTATGGTGAAGTAGAAATACAGCCTATATCTGAAGAAACGCCTTGTAACCCTATAACGCCTTATGGACAAACAAAACGAATGATTGAATTAATGTTACATGATTTTCATTCTGCATATGGCTTGAACTACATATCATTGCGATATTTTAATGCCATTGGTGCAGACCCTGAGGGAACGATTGGTGAAAGTCACCATCCAGAAACACACTTGGTTCCATTATGTTTTATGGCAATAGAATGCAATCAACCGTTAACAGTTTATGGGACAGACTATGATACTCCTGATGGAACGTGTATTCGTGACTATTGTCATGTTAATGACATTGCCATGGCACATATATTAAGTTTAAATCACTTACAGTTAAAAAAATCATCTGGATGTTATAATTTAGGTATTGGTCAAGGGTACTCTGTTAAACAGGTCATTACAACAATAGAAAAAGTAACAGGTAATAAAGTCCCTATACAATGGGGTGATCGGCGATGTGGTGATGTTGCACGATTAGAAGCAAAGCCAGATAAAATTTATACAACATTTAATTGGAAGCCTGAATATACAAATTTAGAAAAAAGTATCCAGACAGCATGGAATTGGTTTTCACATCATGAGAAAAAAATTTTATAATACCTATTTTAAACATGAAGACCAACATTGGTGGTTCTTATCTAGACGATGCATCATTAAAAAAATAATTGATTGTTATTTTTACAAAAATAATATTAAAAATAAAAAAATATTAGAAGTAGGAACTTGTTCCGGTGGTAATTTAGAAATGCTTTCACAATATGGTAATTTGTTTGCTATGGAAATGGACAAAGATGCCTGCAAAATTGCTCAAGATAGAGGGTTATGCGATGTTAAACAAGGAAAACTACCAGATCAATTTCCATTTGATAAACAATTTGATGTGATATGTATGTTTGACGTTTTAGAACATATTGAAGATGATTTGGCGACCTTGCATTGTCTTAAAGATAAATTATCATCAAGAGGTAAATTAATCATTACTGTACCCGCTTATCAATGGTTATGGAGTCAGCATGATGTGATTAGTCATCATTATCGAAGATATAGCAAAAAAACGTTGACCCATGTATTAAATCAAGCAGGTTTTAAAATTAACTATATAACCTATTTTAATACGTTTTTATTTCCGTTAATTGCAGGCATTAGACTGATTAATAATTGTCTCGGTATTAA
>CAXFGY010000124.1:0-3190 GCA_964002605.1 uncultured Candidatus Marinamargulisbacteria bacterium | reverse complement strand
GAAAATGAAAAAACTTTTATAGATGAATTAAAAAAAGCTTTAACCAAATTAGTGGAATCGGATCACTCGCAAACAAATTTGTAGAACAACCTCTTGATAGAGATAATACCGGTATTATTATGTATTTAAGATATAATGATAAGCCTTATGTCAACAAAACACCTGAAATGATGATTCAAGATTTAATTAAATTCAAGGCATTTAAAAATATAAAAGATCATGAATTAGTTATACATCAACAAAAAGGTAACAAAGAAGTTCAGGAGCTTTTTAATAATTACATAATTAATCATAATTATGGATATATAGCTCCTAAAGAATTTATTTTAGATTACAAAAAATCAGAAAATGACTACATCCAAATTAAATTTTTTAAATTTGATAAAGAAATACCTGATGAATGTATTATAGTAACTTATAATAGCACAACAAATATAGTTAATTCGCATAAATGCTCAATTACAATTACAAAAGAAAATGAAATAGATCAAGTTAATCTAAAACAAATTGGCTTTAATAAATTTAATCTATAACAACATTATAAAAAAATAGCCATCGATAATTATTAAAAACACACCGGGCAAGGGGTTTTGAAATAGAAATTATCGATGGCCTAATAGTAGGGCAACTGTATCAACCTTTTATTTAAATTGCAACTTTTTTTATCAATGCTGTGCAATTTTTTTTATTCAGGCTATGTAATTTTTTTTTATTGATACTATGCAATTTTTGTTTACATATTATAAAAACCCGATCAACACCAAAAATACTATAAGAAAAAAGGAAACGTCGATATGATATACTAATTTTACTATGGCAACAAACCTCCACTCAATGAAATCCCTTTTTTCCTTTATGGCGCCCTTTAAAACCCGTTTATACCTTAGTACAACTGCCGCCATTTTTAATAAAGTCGCCGATTTAATGCCGCCTGTCATGGTCGGTTGGATTATTGATACAGTCACCCACAACGCACCGTTATGGATTATCGCCACTACTGGCACCACTGACCCTTGGCCACTCGCAATTACCCTCTCCATTATTGCTATTATCGTCTTTGGTGTGGAAAGTCTTTTTCAATGGGGCTATCAATATGGCTTTATGAGCCTCTCCCAATAAGTTCAACACCAACTGCGTATCCAAACCTATGACCACCTCCAACATAAGCACTACGATTTTTTTGAAAACCATCGCTTAGGCAATACACTCTCTATTCTGAATGACGACATTAATCAACTCGAGCGTTTTTTATATACCGGATTTGTCGACATACTCCATTTAATTGTTGTGATTGGCTTTGCCGCTGTTGTGATGTTTAGTACCTCCTGGCAACTGGCACTTATCGGATTATTGCCTCTCCCCTTTGTTATTATTGGCAGCTTAAAATATCAATCTTGGATTGCGCCTTGGTATGAAAAAGTTCGTCAGTCTGTTGGTGAAATTAGTAATCGTTTAGAAAATAATTTATCTGGCATTTTAGTGATTAAAAGTTTTACCGCTGAACCCTATGAAAAAAAACGAGTTAAGCAATGCTCTAACGCTTATTTAAACAATAATATTGGGGTCATTAAACATGTTTCTTTATATGTTCCGATTATTCGTATGGTTGTCGCGCTAGGCTTTGCCGGTGTTCTACTTGTCGGTAGTTACTGGGTGTTAAATGATTTACCCTATATTTCAGTAGGTGAATTGGTCTTGTTTTCTATGCTCACTCAACGCGTCTTATGGCCATTAACCCGCTTTGGGGTCATTTTAGATGACTTTGAACGTGCCAGCGCCTGTGCAAAACGTGTCTTTGAATTACTTTATTCTAAAATCACAATCAAATCACCGCCTACGCCCACCACTCTTGATACCAGTCGCTGTGATATTGCATTTAACAATATCTGCTTTCACTATACTAATCATGTTCCGGTTCTCAATACGCTTAACTTTACTGTCGCAAATGGTGAAACGATTGGAATTGCAGGCACAACTGGGTCTGGTAAATCCACTCTCATTAAATTATTACTCCGTCTTTACGATCCCCAAACGGGCGTTATTACACTTAATAACACCCCCATTAAACAATTGGCGATTTCTGATCTTCGTTCCCACATTGCCCTAGTCAGCCAAGATACTTACCTATTTCATGGCTCAATTAAAGAAAATATTGCCTATGCTTATCCTACTTCAACGGATGACAGCATCATTGCTGCAGCAAAAATGGCCGAACTTGATCAATTTGTAAGTACATTACCAAATGGCTATGAAACCATTGTGGGTGAACGGGGAATTAAGCTTTCAGGTGGACAACGACAACGACTTAGCATTGCCCGAGCTATTCTAAAAAACGCCCCACTGATGGTCTTTGATGAAGCGACCAGCTCGGTCGATACCGAAACAGAAGAAATGATTCAAAAAAATATTTTTACAGTCACTAAAGGAAAAACCGCTATTATTATCGCCCATCGCCTTTCCACTATTCGCTATGCCAACCGAATTCTCGTCATTGATCAAGGAACTGTCGTTGAAGAAGGCTGCCATGATACGTTAATTAAACAAAACAATCACTATGCCCGATTATGGCGTATTCAAATTGGTGAGCGGTCACTCGTATAAAAAAGACTAGTATCTTACGATGTGTTATGCTAGGCTAATTAGTATTAATGATTGCATTAGAAATACTTCGATAAGTATATGACCATTCTAATAATCTTATTAATGTAAAGACAAAATTATAAGGAGAAATAAGAAAATATGTCTAATAAAGTATATGTAGGTAACCTACCTTACACTGTCACAGAAGATGAAATCAGAGATTTTTTTAATGACTGTGGAACTGTATCTGATATCAGAATCATTTCAGATCGCGAAACAGGTCGATCTAAAGGATTTGGTTTTGTAAGTTTTGAAGATGAAAATGGTTTCAAAACCGCGTTAGAAAAAAACAACCAAGAAATGGGTGGCCGACAACTTCGTATTAACGAAGCCCGTGAACGTGCATAATTAACCACATAAAAAAAAGGGGGGGGGGCATCTCTTAAAAAACTAAGAGAATTTAATCAAAAAAATTCTTTCATTTATTTTAAATATTCGTTATAATCGATATTTCAATTTAATTACTTGGGGTGTAGCCAAGCGGCAAGGCAACGGGTTTTGGTCTCGTGATCGTTGGTTCGAATCCAGCCACCCCAGCCATACAGGATGA
>CAXFGY010000123.1:0-3239 GCA_964002605.1 uncultured Candidatus Marinamargulisbacteria bacterium | reverse complement strand
GACGTGTCATCGGCGTGAAAGTATTGGTCAACCGTTTGAAAATATTTGCCAAGCATTACAAAAGATTGCGAAAAAATTGCCAGATATTCAAATTGTGTATCCGTTACATTTAAACCCTAATATTAGTCGCGTGATGCAACCGTTAAGGGCAATTAAGAATATAAAATTAATAGATCCGTTAGCCTATGATGAAATGATTTATTTAATGTCAAAAAGTAAAATAATTTTAACGGACTCTGGTGGAATTCAAGAAGAAGCACCTACATTAGGAATACCTGTTTTAGTTTTACGTGACGTCACTGAGCGAGTTGAAGGCATTGAGTCGGGAACAGCTAAATTGATTGGAACAGCGACGGATCGGATTATTAATGAAACAACACAGTTATTAACAGATACATGTTTATATCAGCAAATGGCGACGACACTCAACCCTTATGGTAATGGCGATACAGCCAAACAAGTTCAAGCAGTCATAAAACAGACGTTATAAGCTTAAGTTGGAACAACTAAAAAAAAACTACTTATTTTTTTACAATCCAGTACTTTAGTGATTTAGATATTTTTCTGATACAATCATAAATATTTTAAGGAGTTTTTTTAAAATGAAAAATATTCAAGGACTTGAAACATTTTTTACACATACTGCTAATACTATTCCAATACTTAATTTTAGTATTAATTTAATGCTTGCCTTTATTCTATCAACAATATGACCGATTAAATAAAAGCAGTATTCATTACTGGGAAGAGGGTTAAGTTCCTTGTTATTAAAGGCTGAGGTGATAGCCCCATATATTGCCCCCCATATCTTGAATGAAAAACAAACCAATAAATAATAAAAATAGCAACTTAGCCATTTGAAAAATATTACCTTATTCAAAAGAATTATAAAAATCAGAATAAAAATAACATAAATAACTAGATTTTGATACAATTATATTTATGATGTCATTAACTATTGGTGTATCAACTTGTCATGATCGTTACCAGCGCATATATCAAAAACTAACTGCACTACCTAATGAAATTCAGAAGTTAATCGTGGTTCAGGGAGGAAAAAAAACAGATCTTTCAGGCTTGTTAGCGGCAGCTAAAGTCGATCAGATAACGGTGATTCATGATCCGGAGATGGGAATTTCACGCAGTCGTAATAGTGTGCTTGATCATTGTCAGACCAAATACTTATTATTAGCAGATGACGATCAAGATTTTATTATGGAAGGTATTGTCAACTGTGTTAATTATTTAGAAGCGCATCCCGACTGTGATGGTGTAACAGGTCAAGTTAAACAAGTTGAAGGCGCTTTATTTAGGCAATACCCTTCAAGAGAGCGTCGTCATACATATCGGTCATTACTCAGTGTGTGTACAATTGAAATAATGCTACGGATGTCGGCAATTAAAGCCTCAGGGGTTCGGTTTGATGAACGGTTTGGGCTGGGGTCTGCAAGCGAGATCCCTTTGTTTAATGAAGAATGTATATTTTTGAATGACTTACAACATAAAAAGTGTAACATGCAGTTTTTACCGGTATTAATTGCGGTCCATCCTAAACATAGTTCTGGCGAAGAAATGACAAAAGACCGGATTATCGGAAGAGGCGCAACATTTTATCGTATGTTTGGTATCTTAGGGGGCGTATTATTACCCTTTTATACCATTCGGCAACGACGTTATTATCGAGATATTGTTATTACGGCCTATCAGTTTTTTAAATGGGTGATTTATGGATTTTGGTATGAAATGACACATTATCCCAAAACAAAAGTAATAAGATGAGACCGAAGTTATTATTAGTGACGTATGCAACTCCAATGGCAAATGCAACTGCAAGCCGGCGTTGGAAAGATATGTTTAAGATAGTATCACAGTCATTTGAAGTTCATGTTTTTACGGTGAAAAGTGGTGATGATAATCAAGACAACATAAATTTAAATTACGAACAATATTTAGCATCCATATATTATTCGGATCACACCACAATGTTCTCTCAGACTAATAATCCACAAAAAGGGGAACCCCGTTCGTTCCATCGGCAACTTATACGTTGGTTTACCAAAGATATTTATACGATTGACCGTACTATCACAGAATGGTTTTTTCCGAATAAAAAAAAGTTTTTAGAGATAGTAGATCAAATTAAGCCTGACATTTTAATTACATCAATTGGCCCTTTTTCAAGTGCATTATTTGGCTGGCTTGCTAAAAAAAAGCATGATTCTGTATATTGGGTAGCAGACTTTAGAGATTCAATATCTTTACTACATCAGCAGAAAAGATCCGTTTGGAGTGTTTGGATTGATCAGTTGATTGATCGGTATTTTTTGAAAAAAGCCAATTTTATATTATCCGTTAGCCAAACACTAACGACTATATTAGCTGAATTTTATCAGAAACAGTCGGCAGTGATTTATAATGGATTTTCATTAGAAAATAAAGTAAAAAAATCAGTGCATGTTATGGCTAATCAGAATCAAACAGTAAGATTATATTATTCAGGGATTATTTATAATCATCAAATAGACAGTTTTGTGTACTTGTTAAATGGATTAAAAAGAATTGATATCAATTATCAATTGTTGATTCGACTTATTGGGACACAAAAAGAGTATAAAAACGTAACCCAAAAAATAGCGGAAAAGGGTTTGGCAGATCATGTAAAAGTATTGCCCCCCACAACACATGAAATAGTAAAACAAGAACAAAGTAAGGCAGATATCCTTATTATTTTAGAAGCACTTGATAATAGTGACTTAGTTTCCAAAGGAACACTGACAAGTAAATTGGGAGAATATTTGCCAGAAGCGGGATCAATTATGGCCATTTGTCGGTCCGACTCTGACATAAAGACAATTTTAGATGAAACAGGTAGAGGCGATGTCGTATCTAGCGAAGAAGAGGTTCATTACTTTTTAAAACACTATTTACAATTCTATGGAATAAAAAATCAAGCGATTAGTTCATTTTCAAGAGAGTTTCAAGCTCAAAAAGTATCAGAAATATTAAAAGCAGAATTAGCTAAGTATCTTTAATTCTATTAAGATGTAAAATGGCACTGTAGGGAAAGTCCTAATCTTGGCTCTGTCGCGAAATGCATAATCTTCACAATTTTCGCCTTCGTTATGTCGCTCTGCACCACCGCCTCAGGCGATGAATTGCAAATATTAGACCTTTGGCGACATCGCAATCGATTTTTTCTGTTTTGCGACAGTCCCAAATTGCAACGTTTATTTTTTTGG
>CAXFGY010000122.1:0-3438 GCA_964002605.1 uncultured Candidatus Marinamargulisbacteria bacterium | reverse complement strand
ATGGGTTTGATGAGAAATAGTTTGTTCGAACATATAGCGAATTAATTCCAATTTAGCAATTTTTGAAACAGGACGAGACTCAACATAAATAGTACTTTGAAGCGTTAACTCATAAAGTTCTTTCGGAATGGATTTAGACTGACAAAACCGAATCCGATCATATTTTCCAATTTTGTTAATAAATTCTAATTCGGTCTCAATACGATATGAAAACTCTGACTGAATTGATTCAGGTAACAAATTAAAAGGAGGTAAATGATTACTACTAACAGTAACCTTGCATTTTGAAATCACTGCGGCACTAATAATTAAAAGAATATCTTCTATTGGGTCAAGAGGTGATATACGAATTCCAACATGTCCTATCGGTCTAAAGCGAGTGATATTTAATTCACCGATAACAGCACAAGTATGATGATCTTTGCTAAAAAATTGAATCATCATTTCATTATAAGCATCAATAATTTGATCAATTTTTTTGTAATTTTTTTGAGTATTTAATTCTTTAATAAATGAGGTAACATAAAAATGCCCCCCTGTTTTAATTCCAGGTCCAATTGCTGAATTTTTAATTCCACCAAATGGTTGACGTTTAACAAGTGCACCAGTTGTTGGACGATTAATATATAAATTACCGGCCTGAATATTTTTTTGCCAATAATTTTGTTCTTCAGGATCCAAACTTTCAAGACCAGCAGTAAGTCCATAATCAGTCTCATTAGCAATCGCAACTGCATGAGACAATGAATTCGCCTCTATCACACCTAATACAGGACCAAATAACTCCGTTTGATGCATAAAACTATTGGGTTTAACACCCCATTTTAAACCCGGTGAAATAAGCGGTGGATCAGATAGTTTAAATTGTGGTCTCACAATCCATTCTTCACCAGGTTCTAAAGAAGTCAGTGCCCAATGTAAATTTTCATTTGGTTTTTTTAAAAGGTAACTAATTTGAGTCTCAAAGTCCCAAGGAGATCCAGGGCAACAATTTAAAATCGCATATTTAAGTTGTGCTTTAAAATATGAATCGTGATAAACATTTTTAGTTAAAATCAATAATGAGGTTGATGAGCATTTTTGACCCGAATAGCTAAACGCTGATTGAATAATATTTTGAATAGCCAATTCTTTATCTGCATAATCAGTCACAATGGTTGTGTTTTTACCCCCTGTTTCTGCATAAAAAGGGGTAGGAGAGGTAATCGATTGAATTTTTTTTGCTGTTTTAGTACTACCGGTAAAAATAATAAATGTATTAGGATGATAAGTAACAAGTTGACGTAATAATGACTCCGATACAACGGGGGCAAGCTGCAAGACATCTTGAGAAATACCCGCTTCCCAGAATAACTTAACAAGTTCAATAGCAATAGGAATCGTATCAGGCGCTGGCTTTAATATTGTGGTATTCCCAGTCACTAATGACGCGACAATACCCCCACAAGGAATTGCTAAAGAAAAATTCGAAGGTGAAATAACAATCCCTGTACCAATAGGTAATGAGTGAATTTTTTCGATGTGCTGCCATTCATAAAGTGAACGAGGATAAAATTCAATAAAATCGATCGCTTCAGAAATTTCTGCATCAGCCTCAACAATCGTTTTTGCCGTTAAATTAATAATCAAAGCAATCAGTTTTGCTCTATTTTTTTCAAGTAATGATGCCGCTTTAAATAAAAAAATGGTTCGGTCTTTTAATTCCGTATTCCGCCAACCTCTAGGATCATTGTGAGCAATACTAATTATATTTTTAATATCTTCATGATTGACTAATTCAACTTTAAATAACGGTAAAGAATGGTCTTTCAAATAAGTATAAAATAATTTATGCTCACGAGAATGTCTTAAAGAATTCATTACTGGGAATAAAGTCATTGATATAGCGTTTTGAGGATCCCATTGTTTTTTAATGCTATGAGCCCATTGTTGATTTTGAGGAATTCGCCAATCAGTATTTGGTGTATTTTGAAATGAAGTATTAATTTTTGATATCCGATATTTTTGAATAAATCGATGCAAAGGAGGACTCGTTTTCAAACTATTTATTAAATCAACTGAATCTAAAAACTCATCTTGAAGTTGTAACCATTCCGGACTTTTAATCGTTAAATTAAAAAAATATTTTAAAAAATGATGATCACGAGTGTTTTCATCAAAACGTCTAAAAAGATACCCAATAGAATAAATAAAATCTTTTTCATGGGCAATAGGGGTATAAACAACTATTTTAGGATGTAAGGGACGAATTGCTCTAATAATTGGATTTGCAACGCCTTCAAGAAATTCAAAATGTAAATAATCAAGGCTATGATTTTCTTTTGCAATTTGATAAGCAAACGCAATTTCAAAAAGATTATGAGATGCCACACCAAGATTAATAATACGACAATGATTGGGTGATAATGCCAGTTGAATCAAACGCTTAAAATTAGCATCAACCTCTTTTTTAGTACTATAAATAGGTAACTCCCAATTATTAAGCGAGGATTCTACAATTTCATGTTGTAAATTAGCCCCTTTTACAAGTCGAATATGAATAGCAGGATATCCAGATTGAACGCGTTTTTTTGCCCACTCATAAAGTTGTTGATAACGCGTTAAGCTCCCTTTAAGATAAGCTTGAATCACAATTCCAATTGATAAGGTTTTAAAATCATTTTGATTTAAAGTAGCCATAAAAATGTCAAAAGTAAAATGACTATGACTAAACTCTTCCATATCAACTGTAATACTAGTTTGATGAATCATCGCTAAGTTAAATAAATATGAAAGTCTCTGAATAATAATCGGCTTAGAATAGTCCTCAGCTAATAAATGTTGTGTTGCATAAATACTTGATAATTTAATTGAAATAGATTTAATCTGAGGGTTACAAATATCATTTTCATAACGTTGAATAAATATTTGAGCATCATTATCGCTTAAAACTTTTTCACCTATTCGATTAATATTAACCGTAATCCCTTTCCATTTGTAATACAGAAAATAAGGAGTCAAGGTCCAAATATTATCGTCCAAAATTAAATGTTGTGTGTTTTTTTTTAATTTTAAAATAAAAAAAGGCATCGTTAATTTTGCAAACGGTTTTCCTAATTTAAGCAAAATTTTAAATAATAATTGCTCAAAATAAGATAAAAAAGTAGGAAATTGATACCGCTTGATAAGAGAATCGATAAGGGTATAAACTTGAATCATCGTATAACGACGTGAACATCGATCTAAGAGCGACATTAAAAATGATTTATTCAACTTATTTTTTATGATTTTATCAATTTGACGAAAATATTTTTTATCCGAGTCAGTTTTATATCTATTTGCAAGTATTAACCATTTTTCTGCTTGTAAAAGAATTTCATTAATACGTTTATTTTCGATATCACTCATTATAACTTTAGCAAATTCTTGTCTTTCCTTTTTTAAATAATCACTATCATA
>CAXFGY010000121.1:0-3523 GCA_964002605.1 uncultured Candidatus Marinamargulisbacteria bacterium | reverse complement strand
TTAATACGGTAGTTCCTTCGGTTAAACTAAGGGGTGTCCCAACAGGGATTAAGACGGCATCGCAATCACGATTTAATACTATGGGTTTATTTTCATCCATAACTTGATCCTATTCTATGCTCACTGTTTCCTTATCACCCGTTATTGCCGAATGTAATGTATGCCAACATAATGTTGCACACTTTACTCTAGCTGGAAAATCTTTAACACCAGCGAGGACAGCTAACTTACCAAGACTTTTTTCATCCGCACCATTTTCATTTGTAATTAATTCATGAAAGCTGTTAAAAAGTAGTTCAGCCTCATCGATAGATTTTCCTTTCATTGCGTCTGTCATTAACGATGCTGATGCAACTGAAATAGCACAACCTGATCCATCAAAAGAAATATCAGCTATATTTTGTCCTTCAGTTTTTAAATATAGTTTAAGTTTGTCTCCACAAAGAGGGTTGAATCCTTCTATAATTTTGTCAGCGTTATCGATTATTCCAAAATTACGAGGATTACGGTTATGATCAACAATAATTTCCTGATAGAGATCTTTAATATCAAACATTAGTTAAAAACCTTGCTACATTTATTAATTCCTTCAATTAGAACATCAACTTCAGCATGAGTATTATAAAATGAAAAAGAAGCTCTGCTTGTGGCCGGTATTTGAAAATACTCCATGACAGGCATTGCACAATGGTGACCGGTTCTTATCGCAATCCCCTCATTATTAAGTATTGTTCCAACATCATGAGGATGAATACCATCAAGCGTAAAGGACAGAATGCTTGTTTTATTTTTTGCTGTTCCTATAAACTTTAGTTCAGTTATTTCCGATGCCATTTGGTTAGCGTAATCTAGCAACTGCTTTTCATGATTTCCGATATTTTCAAGACCAATTTTATTGACGTAGTCAATTGCTGCACCAAGCCCAATGACACCTGATATGTTTGGTGTCCCCGCCTCAAATTTATGCGGAAGTTCATTGTATTGAGTCTCTTTCATAGTAACCATTTTGATCATATCCCCGCCTCCTTGATAGGGCGGCATTTTTTCTAGCAAATCCTCTTTACCATAAAGCACCCCAATACCAGTGGGACCAAATAGTTTATGCCCGGAGAAAACATAGAAATCACAATCAAGTTTTTTAACATCAACCGATGTATGCGATGTAGCCTGTGCCCCGTCAATTAAGACTTTTGAACCATATTCGTGAGCCAAATTAATCATATTTTCTATTGGATTAATTGTCCCCAATGCATTTGATATATGCCCAACAGCAACAATACGGGTTTTTTCATTGAGTAGTTTTTTATATTCAGATTCGACTAATTCCCCATTATCATTGATTGGAACATATTTTAGTTTTGCGCCAGTTTGTTGACTTAGTAATTGCCAGGGAACGATATTTGCGTGATGTTCTAGTTCGGTAATAATAATCTCGTCATCACTACCTAATGTATTTCGACCAAAGCTTTGCGCAACTAAATTAATCGCCTCTGTTGCACCACGAACAAAAACAATTTCTTTAGTCGAATTTGCATGAATAAAATCTCTAACTTTGATGCGTGCTGATTCATAAGCTTCTGTAGCATTTTCACTGAGCGTATGGACACCGCGATGTATATTAGAGTTATATCCGCGGTAATATTTTTCAATCGAATCGATAACACTTTTTGGCTTTTGTGATGTTGCTGCATTATCTAGATACACTAAGGGCTTTCCATTGACTTCTTGATGTAGAATTGGGAAGTCTTCCCTAATTTTTTCTACATCAAAACCTTCAGTTTGATTCTGTATTTCCGCAATGTTACTTTTTTTATTCATTAAACGTACTCACGTATCAGGGATGAATCCGGTAATCGACTAATAATTAAATTTTCTAATTTATTTTCGATTGCCTGAAAATTGATATTTTTTATAATTTCATCTGCAAAGGCATAAGTTAAAAGACTGCGCGCAGTTTGTTCATCAACAGCACGTGAACGAAGATAAAACAACATGTCATCATCAAGCTGACCAACTGTTGCTCCATGTGTACACTTCACATCATCAGCATAAATTTCAAGTTCTGGTTTTGTGTCAATCTCTGAGTCATCAGACAACAAAAGATTTGCATTATTTTGATAGGCTTCAATTTTTTGTGCCTGAGGATGCACAACAACTTTTCCATTAAATACACCACGACTTTTACCGTTTAACACGCCTCGATAATTTTGGTGGCTTTGTGTATGGGGTTTTAGGTGATCGACACGAGTATGATTATCAACATGTTGAGCGTTATCTGTCATATAAAAACCATTCATAATTATTTCTGCCCCTTCTGCATTCAGGGATGCATTAATATTGTTACGAACTAAAGCACCACCAATCGATATTGAGTGTGACTCAAATCGACTATCTTTACTCTGGGATGTGTTTAAGCTGGCTATATGAAATGCATTAGCACTTTCCTGTTGTATCTTATAGTGCTTTAGCGAGGAACCCTGTAGTAATACCGTTTCAGTGACACTATTTGTGAAATAATTCGTTTCATCATTACCGACGTAATTTTCGATTATCGTTGCCTTGGAGTTCTCACCCATAAGAATTAAGTTTCTTGGGTGTGTTGCAAATTTACCCGCATTATCCTTTGATATGTAAGTAATATTGATAGGTTTTTCTAGATTTATATTAGATGGAATGCTGATATATGCCCCATCTTGAATGAATGCAGTATTAAGCGCTGTAAAAGAACTTAAAGTTTTATCTGTAGACTTTGCCAGATGCTTTTTTAGTATTTCCTTATCATTTACCAATGCACTTGCCATATTCTTTACTACAACTTTGCCAGCAATATTTTTTATATCTGAATATTCTTCAGAATAAGCACCGTTAATGAAAACAAGATTGATGCAATCAAGGCCCTTAAAAAAAACTGAATCTATTTCACCATTATCTGTTCTTACATTACTTTCAGAAATATTAGAGAACATGTTTCTAGCAATAGGTTTAACATCAGTATATTTCCAATTTTCATTTCTCGTAGTTGGAAAACCGGTTTTTTGGAAAATATCAAACGCAGATTGGCGTTCTTTGGCAAACCAATCATTTTTGTTAATATTTTGAAGTTGCTTAAAATCAGCAGAATAATTTTCAATTATGTCTTTCATTATTTTTTTACTAATTAATCCAGTCGTAACCCTTTTCTTCAAGTTCCAATGCAAGCTCTGGACCACCAGATTTAATAATTTTTCCTTTACCCAGAACATGAACATAATCGGGTTTTATATAATTAAGTAAACGCTGATAATGTGTTACCAGGATAAAAGCACGTTCCTCGTTTCTTAAACTATTCACACCTTCGGCAACAATTTTTAATGCATCGATATCAAGTCCAGAGTCTGTTTCATCAAGGATTGCCATTTTTGGTTCAATTAAAGACATTTGTAATATTTCATTTTTTTTCTTTTCTCCTCCAGAAAAACCAACATTCAGTTGTCTACTTAAAATTTTTTCATCCATTTTTAATTCTGATGCTTTTTTTTTAACA
>CAXFGY010000120.1:0-3795 GCA_964002605.1 uncultured Candidatus Marinamargulisbacteria bacterium | reverse complement strand
AAAAACCAGTACCCGCCATTTTAGAAACTGCACCATTTAATGTAATATCAGGCGCAACAACTGGAGAATCCGCAACTGGCGGATCGCTTTCACCCTCGCCAAATGTTGGAACTCCATTGTCTGCGACTGGTGTTGGATCAACTGAAATATCATCACCTGATGCGCTTACAGTAGATTGTGTAATTCTATTATCTATAAGTGATGAATTATTTACAATATACCATTTACCATAAGATTGGAAAATTCTTGAATTTGTAGCTTTTAAAATACGTTCTAATAATTCTTTTGCCGTCCTATAAGTAAATTTATTTGGATTTAACATTGCTATTTCATTAACTAAAATATCATGAAAAATAGTGTCGTTTGTAGCCCCGCCAACTTTACGGGTGTCATTTGCAATATAAATATCAAATTGATGTCCTGTTTTTTTTAAAATTTCTGTTATATAAAAAAATAGACTTTTTTCACCATCGGTTGTAATCCTATCATCACCACTTATTAAATCAGCTAATGAATTTAATTTAAAAGGATTTGGCGCATCAAAACCTGATAATGTTCCAAGCCCGTCAATCGCTTCAAAAGTTAATGGAAAAGGTGTTGTTGTGACCATTTCTTGATAACGATCAACAACGATAAAACCCTCCCAATATGAATCCCACCATAGAGCCGAACCCGCTTTTGCGTCCCAATTTACGTCAGTAAGTTCCCATTTTGATTTTTCATCTTCCCACGCACCATCACCGTAAGAATTATAATAATAAACTTTTATTTTATATTCACGTTCATCAGCTTTATAAAATTCATCGTATTGTGTTAATGTTGTGGCATATAAATTTAATTTACATCGTGATCCAATAATTGGTGAATAAATATCATCATCTGATTCCCATGTTATTTGTACAGGATTTTCAGTACCTATAAGCGGGTAAATTGTTTCAGTTTCACCACCATCAACATTTAAATAATCTTTTTTTAAAATTTCGACTTTAATTTGTCGATCTTCTAAATCACTAAAAAATAATTCAAATTTAACACCGTAAGCCATTTTATTTTATTCTGTTTCGTTGGTTTGTAGCCCTTTGAACTGCAACAACTAAATCTTGACCTTTAATTTTAAATTCTCCACCAACTTGAACATTTTGTGAACCAGTTGTTCCAATCATTGTTTTTAATTTATCTAAAGGTGCAACAACTTCGGGATTTGATTTTGCGCCACTATATTCACCCATTAATCCCATTGTTGGCGCACTTACAATTCCACCGTTTGCCATTTTTTTAATTGGCGGCAATCCTGAAAAATGACTAAACATACTGGAAAAACCTGATGCACCACCGCCCATTATAGCATTCAAAACTGCCGCCGCCGCCGTCGCCGCAACCAATTTAATCACTAATTGTTTTATATGTTGAATAATTGGTTCAAAAAAATTACCCCCTGAACCTAAATTTTGAAAAGATTGTGTTAATAAATCAGTTAAAATTACACCTTGTTGTAACATAGTAATAAATGGTGCTTGTTCACTTGTTTCATTATTTGCAAGATTTGACATGCCTGATGTGTCGGCTGTTGGTTTTACATTTGCTCCAACATTTACTAAACCTAAAGGTTTTAAATTAGTTTCAAGCGTTGATACTTTTCTTAATGCAGGGACAACCGATGTATTGATTGTATTTCCAAGTTCTTGATAAGCTGAATTGTTTAATTTTATATTATTAATATATTCCTTTTTGGCTCTAATTGCTTGTTCTTCCTCTTCTTTTATACGAGCTAAATTTTTTGCCGTAGTTTCCATTTGGAGATTATTAAATGCAACAAAATTACCGCCTGATCTTATTAAATTAAAAAAAGTTTGTATTCTTGAAACAACAGGATTTAAACGATGTAATAGTTCTATTACACCAATAGTCAATGCTGAAACTCCCGTGACAATTATACCTATTGGATTTGTTAAAGCAATTGTTCCTAATATTTTTAAAGCACTTCCTAATTTTGTGATAACAGGAATTGCAGTCATTACGCCACTACTAATAAAACCAACACTTTTAATAAATGTACCTAAAACCATTATAACTGGTCCAATTACGGCACTTATTCCTGCAATTGTTAAAATTAATTTTTTTGTTTCAGTGTCTAAATTGTTAAATGATTTGAGAATTACATTTGCTTTTTTTACAATTTTAGTAAAAGCAGGTAATATAATTTGACCAAAATTTGCGGCTAATTCTTTTAAAGTTTCTTGGAATATTCTCATTTGGTTAGCCGCACCTTCTGATGTTCTTGCAAAATCACCTTGTGCATTTGCAGTATTTTTTAAAACAAACTGAAATCGTAAATTAACCTTTTCAGCTTGTGTCATCGCTGTAATATTCTTTTTTATGCCTTGTTCTTGTGCAAATTGTTTTAAATTAATTTCGGTCATTATTATACCCAGCCTTTTTAATGATTCAGTTTCACCTGTAAATACACCACTTAAAGCTGTTGTCACCTCTTTAATATTCATGTTTTTAAATGATGCTAAATCACCCGCTAAACCTACTAATGCTGTTGACATTTCTGCGGCACTATCTACTGCAATACCCATTGATGTACCCATATCACCAAATAAAGCCGCCATATCTAACGCCGTTCCCTCTGCAATACCAAAATTTTCTAATGTTGTTTTACTAAATTCTTTAACTATTGATGATGAATTTTTAAAAGAAACATCAACTTTGTTTAATGATTCTTCAAAATCTGATGCCATTTTTATTGCCGCTCCACCTGCAAGTGCAATTGGTAATGTTAAACGTGTGCTTAAAGACGTTCCAATGGATTGTAATCTTGTTCCAAATTGATTTAAACGTGTTGATGTGGTTGTTAAGGCTTTATTTAATCCAGTGGTATTACCATCGATTAAAACCCTTAATTTTTGATCTATTGGCATTTTTTAAAAGTTTTATTATAAATACAAAAATACTAAAAAAAAAGGGTTAAATATTTATCCCTTTTGATCTAACATGTTCTAAAAATTCTTTAAACTCTTTTGGCGTTGATTTAGGTTTTGATTTTTGTAAATATTTATCTTGCGGTAATGGAAATAGTTTTTCAGGTTTTATCATTTGAGATTTTTTTTGACAATTAACATTGTGAATCATTGTAGCCAAATATCTTGTTTGTTCCCAAGCTAAATTTAATTTAATACTATGTGATTCGCCAAGAAGTTGATTTTCACTCCAAGTATTTTGCCAAAAATCATTCGGATTAATTCCAACTTGTCCAATAAAATAATCAAGTAATTTATCCCAATTTAAAGGATCATCTAATTTTTTTTTTCAGGATTTACAATTTTAACATCTTGTTTTCTATTAATTCCCATGTTTAAATCTTGTCCTAAAATTTTTGATTCAGTCATTGCAAGTACAATTTTTTCTAAATGATCAGGCGATAAATCACTCAACCAATCACCAACATTAAATTCATTATAATCAATTTCATTTCCATTTTCTTGATCATAAGCTAATAAACCTGAATAAATTAATGTTCTAATGTTTTTAATTGAAACGCCTTTTGAAAATACTGAATCTAATTCATCAAGATTTAACCCTAATAAATCAGTAAAATTAACCCAAAAATTCATTGAAAAATGAAGTGTGCGTAATTTACCACCAATATTTAATTGATAATAACCTCTTTTTTTGTTTGCCATTAATTAATTTTAAAAAATAAAAATAAGGGTTATTAATTAATTTAACAACCCTTAATTAATTTTTTTATGAATTAGTTGATTTCACAATTGAACCAGTTGTTGAAATTGA
>CAXFGY010000119.1:0-3841 GCA_964002605.1 uncultured Candidatus Marinamargulisbacteria bacterium | reverse complement strand
CCTGTTAATATTCGCTGATTTGACATATAAAAATAGTATCATGCTTCACAACAGTTTTCTAATATAGAAATATTATACTAAATAACAACAAAAAAATAATAAAATCTCCCTTTTTTAAAAAAAATACGCTATAATTTTAATTTATAATGAAATTTGAAATTATTGGTCCAATTACATGCCTCATCGCACTAGTAATAACAAACTTAACTATACCCGTAATCAAAAAAATAGCCCTTCATTGGAAGCTACTCGATATCCCTGAACCTCGCAAAGCTCACACACTACCCACTCCTAGAATTGGTGGAATTTCATTATTTTTAGGTATCAGTATTACAAGTATTATTCTATGCCAATATAACCCTGCCATTATCACTATTTTAATAGGAAGCTCGTTAATTTTTAGCATTGGAATTATTGATGATATTTTTGGGATCACTCCTAAACAAAAACTATTATTTCAAATAATTATCGCGACATTAACCTATTTTATGGGGTTATCCATTACATTTGTTAGTTCACCTGTAGGAGCCGGAACATTATCCTTAAAATGGCTCTCTTTTCCACTAACCCTCATATGGATTGTAGGTATGACAAACGCATTAAATATAATTGACGGAATTGATGGTCTCGCAGCGGGTATTGCTGGAATTTCTGCCACAATGCTTAGTATCGTTGCCATTACAACCCAGCAATATGCTGCTGCATGTCTAAGCTTAATTATTTTAGGAAGTTGTTTAGGCTTTTTACACCATAACTTTGCACCTGCAAAAATTTTTATGGGAGATAGCGGAGCAATGCTTCTAGGATATCTACTTTCTTGCATTTCAATCATGGGTGTTATGAAAAGCACGACAACATTTTCGTTATTGATTCCCATATTAATGCTTAGTTTACCAATATCAGAAACCTTATACTCTATTTTTAGACGTATCAAAAACAACCAAAAAATATTCAAAGCTGATTTTGATCATTTTCATCATAAATTGTTAAAACAAGGGTTTACAGTCAAACAAATTACATTAGGATTTTATTCACTATCTATAGTATTTGGATTATTTGCCATTAGTATTAACTTTACAACTGGTATTTTAACTTATGTCATTATCAGCTTCATGGTTATTTTTGCAAGTACAACTGGAATTCTTTTCAAACGAAAATCTAAAATGATTAAAAGTATATTGAATTTGTTTTTGTAATTCAACCTATGACACACTCTCACATATAGAAAATGTTAGATTAAATCACACATTAAGCAAAAAAACTTAGATCTAAACAACGAACTTGCTCTGCTAAATATTCTCGAAGAACCTTATTGTGTTCTAGGCCGTTATGTTGTGCCCGAATAGACGCCAACAGACAATCATTAACTCCTGCACCTGCATAATCTCGCACACCAGGTTTACCCTTACACACACGCCCTGAAACTAAATCAGAAACTATTATCTCACTATCTAATGTAAAAGGTACAAAGTGAAGATTTCGTTGGTTTTGAACAACTATATAATCCTCTTTGCGATAAGAACCCTTATCAATATTATCTGGATAATATTTACCTTCGATACTATTTTTATTTTCCTTTCTTACAACTAAAATAGGCCGTTTCAACCAATTCGCCAACGGAAGCATTTCATGATCACCAAGCATAGCCGTCGTTCTAATACCTTCCGCATAAGAATCCCTACGAAATTCTAATAATAAATCATCAAACGAAGTAAATTCAAAAAACTCTGGATAATAAGTAGATATAGCACTTAGCACTTCATTCTGATTACTCAGCCTTTTCACAGACTCAATAATATCCTCCACCGATTTTTCAGGAAGCCTTACATCAATATTCCCCAAACTTTTTTCTTTCATAACAATAACATCTCTAGCAATGGCGTGAACCACGCTATTAGATGAAGACTCTGCCTTAGCAACAAACAACAAGGAAGATACAAACTCTTTTAAAGCAGAATCATCTGTATCTTTCACAATATTTGATAAAGCATCAAGGTTTAGACGAGGCTTATTCAACTCAATCATCAATAAGCGACGTACATCTGAAACATTCCCTAAAGCAGATATCCTACCAGCACAACTGTGACCAGGCATAATTGTTTAAGCAGGAACAAACGAAACACCTCCTATACAGCCTGAAGAATACAGAGGACCACCAGGAGAAACTCCACCTACCACAGCAGACATCACACAACCTCCCCAATTTTAAAATTAATTATATTATTCATCATTATATTACCCATATTGTTCCCTATTATTTTATATAAAAAAAATAGTTATCGAAAATTTTCAATAGAAATTTAAATAAAAGACTTAAGTTTTCTTTTTATTATTTCTTATATATTTATCGATTTTTTTTGTAAATAGTTGCAATAAAATATATCGGTATTTTATAATATGTTATACACTCCAATCAAAAACACTAAGAATCCATTTTATTTAAATAACGCATCATTGGAATCGAAGAAATTAATGTTTGGGTATAGGGATCTTGCGGACGATTAAAAATATCATCGGGTGTCCCTGACTCTACGACACAACCTTTATTCATAACATACAAACGCTCACAAAATTCAGCAATCACTGCCATATCATGAGAAATCATTAAAATAGACATTTGATATTCTTTTTGAAGCTCTGTTAACAAATCTAAAATTTGCGCTTGGATTGTAACATCTAATGACGCCGTCGGTTCATCTGCTATTAATAACTTTGGCTGCATCGCTAACGTAATAGCAATCATAATCCGTTGACACATCCCCAATGAAAATTGATGAGGATAATGATCAAAACGACTTTTAGGAGAATCAATGCGAACACGATCTAATAAATCAATTGCAATTTTCTTTGCCTCATCATACGATACATCTTGATGCAAACTAATCGTCTCCACCATCTGGTTGCCCACTGTAAATACCGGATTTAATGCCGCCATCGGATTTTGAAAAATTAACCCCATTCGGGCAACTGTAAAGCGACGACGTTCATGTGATGTCAACGCAAATAAATCTGTTCCTTCCCATAATACTTTACCAGACTTAACAAACCCGTTTTGAGGTAATAAATCCATCACAGATAACATCGTAACCGATTTTCCAGACCCAGACTCCCCCACAACTCCTACAAATTCATTTTTACCCACTTGAAATGAAACATCATTTACAGCAACCACATTGGTTTTTCCCAGAGAAAAAACCGTCTTTAAATTATGTACTTCTAACATAAGTCTCCTTCGCATTTAATGCTGTTCGTAAGGCATCTCCAATAAAATTTAATGATACCACGGTCATTGTAATAAACATCCCTGGAATCAAAGCCATCCAAGGCGCATCACGCATATATGCTAACGCATTTTCTAACATATTACCCCAAGAGGCATTAGGTGGTTGAACTCCTAAACCTAAAAAACTTAACGCAGATTCAACCAAAATGGCGCTCCCCATACCTAACATTAACGCCACAATCACCGGATTCAAAGTATGAGGTAAAATATGTTTAAACAAAATCTTATATTCAGAAATACCACGTGAACGTAATCCCATCACAAATACCTGCTCTTTCACCTTTAAAACTTCCGCCCGAACTAAACGAGACAATCCCATCCAAGACGTCATCCCAATTACCACCATAACATTATAAATACTAGGTGTAAAAATAACTTGAATAATCAAAATCAAAAATAACCATGGAATCGACAAGAAAAAATCAACAAGTGTCATCAAAACACGTCCAATCCAATTTTGAGAAATATTCTGTGCTTCGTGAGACCCGGCATACCAAAGTCTATTTTCGGGCTGATCAAGTTGACTATTTTCACCAGAAGAACCGTGCCAATCTCCTA
>CAXFGY010000118.1:0-3914 GCA_964002605.1 uncultured Candidatus Marinamargulisbacteria bacterium | reverse complement strand
TGATTTAATATTTATTTTTTTTATGCCAATCTAAAAAAAAAATTATAATTAACATTAAAAATAAAATAAGTGAAGTTAAAAAAATATAATGTCCGAATTAAACGTGAATTTTGAACTTCTTCCTCGCCAATATACTTTTCTGAATAAATTAATGGAGAAGAGATTACAACAAGATGAAAGAGAAGCAGAAAAAGCAAAAAAAAACTTAGCTATACTAGAACAAAAAAACTTCTTTAGAAAAACCAGAAGAAAAAACAGTTTTAGAAAAATTAATAAAAAAGAATCCTTTTTTCAAAGTAACTCCAGAAGATCTTATTAAAGCTATTTTAAATTCAGAAAATATACATACTAAATTTGAAAGCTTAGTGGAAATACAACGAGAAATAAATGATCAAAAAGATAAACTTACAGGAAAAACTAGGAATGAACAGTCTGAAATACTTAAAAAATAAGTATTCTTAATGAGAAACTTAATATTGAATGCCAAAATTTAAGTTTGGAGTTTACTTCGGAATTTAATACCTTGGAAAAAAAAGCAGGTACTCCATTAGAAGCAGCAAAAATAGTAAATATAAAGCAGACAGTGAAGCAACCAAACAAAGCACCTTTATGAAATAGAGAGAAGAAATGCGCTTATCGAATGCCTTATTGCTAGAGCCTATTACTACTAGATCAAGAATACACCCTAGAAACTATCATAAAAAATAAAATTGGTTTTTTAGATATTATCTCGTAAACTAATTTTATGCAGTGGAATTCACCTTCATTTGAAAATCCGTATTTATATTTACCATTACTACAAAATACGTCATCGTTAAATTTAGAGGCCGTAGAAACCGTAACACCGTTAATTTCAGTTGCGGTACCTCATTCATTTGTAACCATTTGGAATCAACCACCCCAGAATACCATGGACGCTAATGAACTAAATCAACGCTTATTTATGTTAGGAAAAGGGTTTTCAGCACTTATTGTTGCGGGCCGTCAAAAGGTAACAAGTCGCGAAAAGTCTTCACCTACTGATTTAGTCACAGATATGGATCAAGGTATTGAAATGTTATTTCGCATTTGGATTCAAACACATTACCCTCATCATAAAATAGTCGGTGAGGAAGGCTATAAAGATACGTTTTGTTATAACGATATTACCTGGTTTATCGATCCCATTGATGGCACTCGCAATTTTGTCGAAGGCAATGATAATGTTACCGTTCATTTAGGTGCTATTTACTGTGGAAAACCCTACGCTAGTTACGTGGGACTTCCTTTTTATGATCGTCATTATCAATTAGGAGATCAGATCCCACAACATCATTTACCTACTCGTTCTGAATCTAATTTGATATTGGGTTCAGAGTTTTTGTCATCTCGAACCACTGAAGCAAAGTTGTTTAATCAGTTGGTTACTCAGTTTAATGCGACATCTCATCGTAAGATGAGTATTGGCTTAAGTATTATAGATACATGGTATGGTGATGTAGATCTTTTTTATAAACCATTTCTTAAACCTTGGGATGCGATCGCCCCCCTACTTTTACTGATTGCAGATTCAAAATCAAAATATCATTGTTTGTTTTATTCTAATGAAACAAAATCCTTACTTAATTTATTTCCATTATCACCCAACTTAATTGATTTTTGGAGTAATACATGTCAATCACATTGTCGAGTAGGTCATATTATTTTAATCCACGAACAGCATTTAAAAAAACGAGATTATATTACTGCTGCTTTTGATCAAATGAATCTTATTGAGTATTTATAATGGTCACGTCTTTACCTCATATACCTATTATGGTTGATGAGATCATCTCAATTTTAAATATTGAGTCTAACGATATTGTGTTGGATGCAACGATTGGCTTTGGGGGGCATGCGAAATATATTTTACCGTTATTGGTTAAAGGGCAATATATAGGTGTAGATCAGGACGATGCCGCTATATCGTATTGCCAATCGCATATTTCTGATTCCAAATTAACCTTAATTCATGAAAACTATGCAAATATTTTTAATCATCCCTTACTAGGATCTCAATTAAAATTTTCAAAAGTGATTTTAGATTTGGGGTTTTCATCTTATCAATTGGATCAATCTGGAAGAGGATTTTCTTTTATGGGTGATGAACCTTTAGATATGCGTTTATCCCTAAAATCTGAATTAACTGCTGCTAATGTTTTAAATTCATATACGCATCAGCAATTATCGGATCTTTTTTATTATTATGGTGATTTGATTCATAATAAACGTTTAGTTGACCTGATTATTAAGCAGCGACCCCTTACTTCAACGGCTCAACTTTTTAAATTGATTAAACAAAGTTATCGTTTTCAGCGCCGTTCCTTATTAATGAAAACAGCCTCTCAAGTATTCCAAGCCATACGTATTGAAGTCAATGATGAATTAAATCAATTGACTTGTTTTTTAGAGTCGTTACCCCAATTTTTAAGGCATGACGCTCGTATTGCGATTTTAACATTTCATTCAGGTGAAGATCGTTTGGTCAAAAATATAGTCAAAAATCATTTAAATTACAAAAAAATTAATAAAAAAGTCATTGTTGCCACAGCAGGTGAAATTAAAGCAAATTCAAGAGCAAAACCGGCAAAGTTAAGAGGGGTTTTATATTCAAAATAATATTTTTAGATAATTAAAAATTATTCAAACGTTACTAAATTAAGTGATAGACTAAATGAATGGTAATCACTCTAAAACAATTTATTAAATAACATTAATTTTAATAGATATTGGGACTATCACAAAACAGAAAAAATCGATTGATTGCGATGTCACCAAAGGCATAAGATTTGCAATTTATCGCCTGAGGCAGTGTAGCGGAGCACCATAACGAAAATGAAAATTATAAAGATTAAGAATTTCGCGACAGAGCCATATTTTGCTATAAAAACTTATTATATTTATTGCCTTTAGTGTATACTGATATGACGATGAAAAATGACTTTGTTAATCGTCACATAGGACCAAATTCAAATGAAATAAAAATAATGCTTAATGCATTGCAATTCACTTCTTTAGACGAATTAATAAATTTAACAATTCCTAAAGAAAATCGATTATCAACAGATTTACCTATTAGTTCGCCACTGACAGAAGTAGACTGTTTAAGCTATCTTAAATCAAAAATATCAGACAATAAACTATATAAAAGCTATATTGGTCAGGGGTACTATGGAACGATTACGCCATCAGTTATTCAACGTAATATCTTTGAAAATCCCTCTTGGTATACGCAATACACCCCCTATCAAGCTGAAATATCTCAAGGGCGTTTAGAAGCATTACTTAATTTTCAAACAGTAATCACAGAATTAACAGGCATGCCCATTGCCAATGCGTCATTACTAGATGAATCCACTGCAGCCGCAGAAGCAATGACACTATTATTTCGTGCATCTAAAAACAGTCAAGCCTCTACTTTTTTAGTAGATCATGATATTTTTGAACAAACAAAATCAGTATTAACAACACGCGCAAAATACTTAGGGATTACAGTTCAATATGTAGATTTAAATCAAGTTCAATTTTCTAATGATATTTTTGGGGTATTATTTCAATATCCAAATGCTTATGGTGCCGTTAACACACCTAATCATTGGATTGACCAAGCCAAATCTTTTACATATACAGGTTGATGAAAATTATTGCCTTTTCCAAAAATAGGAACAAATGGTACTTTATCAATAAATGACCAAACTAACTATGATCAATTCATTGCTGATACAGTTGGTTATGATTTTGGAGAATACATTGCAGATATACTTGTAAAAAGTTCAAGTAAGCTTAAACCAATTAATTGTCCCTTAAATATGAATAGTCGTTCAATTGATGAATTTTTGCTAATTTTTTTAGTTTGTAGTGTGGCAAATGGCATATCTAAATTTAGTAAAATCGGT
>CAXFGY010000117.1:0-3953 GCA_964002605.1 uncultured Candidatus Marinamargulisbacteria bacterium | reverse complement strand
GGTGTTGACTATATTATTATCAGTAACCCACACCATATTTAATCATTATTTTTTTACCGCTAAGTATGATACACTATTTAAATGAAAATGATTTATCGATTAATTATGTTAGTGTTATTAACATTAGGATTCCATTCACAATCGCATGCTGATATACCCAATAGCATTTATGAGATTACAGTCACAGATATTAATGGAAAGCCATTAAAATTTTCAGATCTTAAAAACAAGGTAATTCTGATTGTTAATGTTGCGAGTAATTGTGGTTTTACAAGTCAGTATAAACAATTTCAAGAACTTTATGACAAGTACCATAAAAAAGGACTAGTCATCATTGGTGTGCCAAGCAATGATTTTTTTCAAGAACCTAAAGCAGAAGCTCAAATAGGAGAGTTTTGTAAAAATAACTACGGTGTTACATTTCCATTAACTAAAAAACTAAAATTAAACGGTGCAAAAGCCTCCCCTTTATATAAATATTTAACAGCCCAAAAAGGAGGACGTATTATGTGGAATTTTACTAAATTTTTGATTAATCCTCATGGTGTTGTCATTAAACGTTACTCACCTAAAACTAAGCCAACTAATGCTAGAATAATTCAATCTATTGAAAAACATCTTCCATAATATTTATCCAAAATACTATATTCAAAGCTATTCATCCTAATGAAATGTAGACTATTTGCTACAACAACAATGGGTTTAGAGTCAGTGTTAGCCAAGGAGTTACGACAACTCGATTATGAAAATATTATGGTTTTTGATGGCAAGGTTGAATTTGATGGTGATTTAACTGATATTTGTCGCGCCAACTTATGGTTAAGAACTGCAGGCCGTATTTACCTAAAAATTGCACAATTTAAGGCGGTAACTTTTGATGAACTGTACGACCAAACGACGACTATTGATTGGAAACAATGGATCCAAGCTAATGATCACTTTCCAATCACAAAAATAAGTTCACGTAAATCGACTTTATTTAGTAAATCAGATTCCCAAGCTATTATTAAAAAAGCGATTGTTGATGCGCTTAAAAGCCAACATAATGTCCAGCATTTACCTGAGTCCAGCGGTGCGATTTTTGCCATTAGAGTTCAAATTGAAAATGACATTGTCACACTCAGTATCGATACGACTGGCGCAGGACTAAATAAACGTGGCTATCGTGCCCATATGGATAAAGCCCCTTTACGTGAAACATTAGCTGCTGGGTTACTCTTACTTTCACGCTGGCGCCCCCATAAAGATACATTGTACGATCCGTTTTGTGGCACGGGTACTATTTTAATTGAAGCGGCGATGATCGCTCAAAATAGAGCGCCGGGTCTCTATCGTGATTTTGCAGCAGAAAAGTGGAAACTTATCCCTAAAAAATGTTGGAAAACCGCGCGAGAAACAGCAATCAGTCAAATTAAATTAAATGTTGATGTTAATATTCATGGCACAGATATTAATCAAAACGCACTTGATATTGCGATCAAAAATGGTGGCTTAGCGAAGATTGAATGTATTACATTTAAACAACGTGCCTTTAAAGATATTAGTGCTATAACCGGTCTCGGAAAAATCATCACAAATCCACCTTACGGTGAACGGCTTAATTATTTGGCTGAAATCGAGGCCCTCTATTGTGAAATGGGATCTCAATTTAAAACTCATTTTTTAAATTGGACGTACTATATTTTATCGTCTCATGATAATTTTGAGCAATTTTTTGGGTTTAAAGCACGCAAAAATCGCAAGTTATATAATGGTGGTATCCAATGTCGATTTTATCAGTATTTTGACTATTAAAAATACCTGAGCTCTGCCATAATAAACAAAATTAAATCGATTAAATTTATTGTGATAGAATATCCAGAAAACGGTGGTCAGTATTTACCAAACTTAAACTATACGATCTCACCTCAGGTTGTCCTTTTTTTAGCTTCCTTAGAGCCGAATGAACGTGTCTCTAAAATCACCTCACATGCGTCCTTGTTAGCTTAGTTGTTGTACTGCTAATTCGCCACTCTGCATGGCTCCTTGTAACGATCCTGTTGCTGTCCAATCTCCACCTAAACTAATCCCTGTATGTGTTTTAGTAATATTGTATAATTGACGTTGTTGTGGCAAAGCGTTTTTGATCTTGTAATATTGGATTAACTCAAATGCCCCTTCATTACAATTAAACCACTGCATTAATTCTGTTAGTACTTGTTTTACCAAATTAGCCTTTAACCATTCTTTTTGGGATACCACCGTTACACATACAACATGCTTACCATTGGTTATATTTTGATTGAATAGCGAAGGCATTGTGAGATGCGTAATCACACCCTGTTCGGATCCATTTAAAATAAGACTTTTTTGCTTGATTAACATTGTCTCTGATAAGAAATAGATTGTATAAACTTGTTGGGTTTGTGGGACTTCTGTATTGAGTAATTGGCTCGCACTACGACTGTCTGTTGTAATAATCACATGATCAGCAGAAAATGTTTGATCTTGACTCATGACTTCAGTAGCAGACGCTTCACATATTGACTCATTATAATGAATTCGTACATTTGTTAACTGATCAGTTAATTGCTTTGGAATTTCTGCAATTCCATGATGAGGCACTGCGACTTTCCCGATTATAAAATAGTATAAATAATACGCTAATAATCGACATGACGTTTGCAAGGACTCATCTAACAATACACCTCTAAAAAATGGCATTAAAAACTGTCTTAATAAGGGTTTAGAAACTCCCAGTGTATTTAAATAATCATAACTAGATATATCTGGTATCTTCAGCAACGCTTCCGATGATGATACTCTCATAATACGAATAACCCATTGTAATACCCGCCACTGGTCTGGATATGAAATACTTCGTCCTAATAAAGTCGGTAATGCAGCCCAGATATGACGTAATGGATGATGGATTTCTTTAAACCCTTTTCCTGTCCAGATCACTGCCCCTGTATTGTAATAATGTAAATTTAAGTTTTTATAATTTAAATATTTTTTAGCTAATGGATATGCTGTCAATAATACTTGAAATCCCCGATCACATATTACGCCATTAATGATGTCGGTAGCAATACGACCGCCGGTTCGATCAGTTGCTTCAAATATATGGGTTTCATAGCCTCTTTTTTGACAATTAAGTGCCGTAACTAAGCCACTTACCCCTCCGCCAACAATAATGACTTTTTTGGGTTTCAATCTTACTTAGACTCAATGTGTTGCTGATCTAAATTACACCGATGGTACCCATGAAACCGATACCTTCCCCAAGAAAATAGCGCGTAAAGGCACTTAGCAAGTGAATATATCCCAGGTCGTTTTATCATAAACGCTACCCATTGCCAACCTGGCAATACTTTCCAAATTTGAATAAAGCCATCGACCCCAATATAAAGATTATTTTGCGCATCAGCTACATAAAATCGTCGCATTGCTTGATTTAATGTTAAGCCAATATTAGCAACATCATTGGGATTGGACTTAATATCTACCCACTTTATTGTATTTGGACGCGTTATTTTTTTATAAAAATTAATTTCTAAGTGACATAAACTACAATTTTGGTCATAAAATACACGTATCATAATGGGCTCAACTGTTCTGATAATGTATCCCATAATGCTAATCGAGCCTCTAAAGCAGCAATTGATACAGTTTCAACGCGCTGCCAATCCTTGTCAGATGTACATAACTGAGTCACCATTTGTGTTGCAAGATGGCTATGATGTCCACCATCTAATTCAATATGACGTTCTAAATAAGTAATAAAAAATTGAAGTTCACCTTTTTGTTCAGGCGCTAATTGACTAACCAATGGCGTAAACAGAGATGGAATAACCACTTCTCTTCCAAATGTAAATGCGGCAGCAACATCAAGTATTGATTTTTCAATACACTGATATGTAAATGTTAAAAATGAAGAAACCCCGGCTGGTAAATAATCTGCCTTAATTAAC
>CAXFGY010000116.1:0-4065 GCA_964002605.1 uncultured Candidatus Marinamargulisbacteria bacterium | reverse complement strand
AAGTTTTTTTAATAATATTTAAATATGAAAACATCGATAGATTCTTATCTAGCCAGTCCAGTTATGACTGATAATCAAGCAAGAGTTAATCGTAGTACACTAACTCAAGAACAACAGGTTTGTGCATTAAGAGCCGACGAGAATATTATTGACTATTTAGAAGCTATCACTGATCAAAATCATCCAGATAAAATTACAGTATCATGTAATGCCCCTATAATAAGCGATAATATGGAACGTTTTTTAGAATCGTTACAGAAAATAATGGACAATGAATCAGTAAGAATTATTACAATAGAGTTAGATCTTGATGGAACGTTTTTTTATGGAAAAATAATTAAAATAACTAACAGTTTATTTCCTACTTTTAATTCATTTCCTCCTTTAAACATTACCTTATTCCAATGTTTAATGGAAATAAAAAAATTAGCTTCTCAAAAAAACAAACTATTTCAAGTTAACATCTGTTCAACAGCAAACATCTTAAAGTTAGATAAATGTCAAAGAAAAAAGATTTATATTTTATTAATGAAATTAAATGATAGTTTACCTATTCTGCAATGTAAACGTGACGGTTCAGTGCAAGTAATTAATTCTCCTAAGGAAGGCGTTTACATTATTGAAAGAATTCCACAAGAAAAGATAAAGAAAGTTCAAAATTTTTTTAGATCTAAGTTTGGAAGAGAAATTAATTTTACACGAGAAGTAAATGGCAAGCCTTCTTTAGATAAGCCAGGTGTCATTCAATTTAATCGTCAGTTGCTTTGGTTGGCGATGGCACTTAAAAATACAGGAAGTGCGTGTTTTATAGAACCAAACATTAGAGAAATACAGGTTGCTATTCTGAAAGACTGTAGTATTTTGAATAAGATCACATACTCACAAGATGAATCAAATTCTTTAATCAGTATTTTTATAGATAATGACCCTAGTAAAATTATCGAGGTTACAAAAAATTGTGTAGACGTATGTACATTGCCGGTTTTTTCACACCTTTGTTGCTTTACGCAGGATAATGAGGGTAAATGGGATATTTCTAGAATGGGAGTAGAGTTTAATTTAGAAAATAAGGAAATCAGACCAAATAGTGAACATCCGTGGTATAAATTTGATGTTTTTTTACAAAAATTTGGTTGGTTAAAAGAGGGTAATCAATTATATACACCTAATGGTGAGGAAGTTGAACTGGGGCCTCTTTTAAACCGATTAATGATGTGTAATTTAAAAGAGTAAAATCCAAAATGATATAAAATGTTTTTTTATAAAAAGATTTAATTGACATAAAATTAGGTTAAATTAGGGGTTAGTTATATTTGATGTGTTATTACACTTATATTGCTATTTAGTCAAAAGGATTGTATGCTTTTTCAAAAAATAAAAATGTATTTTACTAAATTTTATGCAATAAGGATCGATTTATGAAAGTTATCAAATCACAGCGAAAAGAAAACACTGTTTATTTAGAGATTGAAATTCCTCATGACACCTTAGAGGAGTCATTTAATAGTGCGTTTAAAAAAGTTGTCAAAAAAGCAAAAGTATCAGGATTTAGACCCGGTAAAGTACCACGTAATATTTTCGAAAAGCATTATGGTAAAGCCCCGATCATTCAGGAAGGGATATCTTTAGCAATGAATCAGTGCTATTTAGAGGCAATTAAAACGGAAGACTTACAAGTAGTCGATTACCCTCAAAATATTAATACTGATGAGTATAAAGAAAACGAACCAGTACGTTTTACTTGTGAAGTAACAGTTAAGCCGCTTGTTAAGTTAAGTAAGTATAAAGGGCTGAAATTAACTCAAGATAAAGCGGAATCAATTGAGGATCGTATTGAAGAAAAACTACAGCAATTGCGCGAGCAAATGGCGAGTTATGAAACAGTAACAAGAGCAATAGTAAAAGAGGATATTATTAGAGTTAATATGAAAGCCAGTACTGAGGGGCAGTCAATTGAATCTTGGACGCGTGATAACATGGCGGTTAAAGTGGGCAGTAGTCAGCTTGGAGAAGGATTCGATACAGAAGTAGTTGGTATGAAGACAGACGATAAAAAAAGTATTTCATTAGCCTATGAGGACTCATTTTCAAATAAAGAAGTTGCAGGAAAAACAATTGATATGGAATTTAAAGTCATGGAAGTCCGTGAAAAAATATTACCTGATTTAGATGATAAATTTGCAAATAAAGTCTCAGAATGCCAAACAATCGTTGCGTTACGTGATAAAATAAAAGATCAAATTAATGAACAGTATCAAAAAGAGTCAGATGAAAAATTGAAATCATCGCTAATGGAGTTGATGATAGAAAAAACAAAAGTAGAGTTGCCTGAGGCAATGATAAAAAATGAAGTGAAGTATGATCTTCAATATTATCAAGATCAATTGAAAAAGTCTGGGGGTACAATGGAAAGTTATTTAAAAATAATGGGCAAGTCACAAGAAGAATTTGAAGAAGAGTTAAAAGAAGGTGCGAAAAAAAGGGTAATGGGTGAATTGATTTTAGATGAAATTGCAAAACAAGAAAAAATAGCAGTGTCACAATCAGAAAAAAGAGAAAAAGTGCAGGAGTTGTTACCCAATCTTAAAACGGATGCAGAAATTGATGCTCACATGCAAAAAATCGATTTAAATGGGTTTAACGCAATGTTAGTCAAACAAAAAACCATGGACTTTTTAATTCAAAACGCTAAAATTGAGCAAAAATAAATTAATTTAAATTAAGTAATGACGGACTTGGTGTAAGTATATTATACTTAAGGTGTCTAATTTATAAGACAAATTTGAATTAAAAAGGAGTATTAGTAATGCCACTTATTCCAATGGTAATTGAGCAAACAGGAAAAGGGGAACGATCATATGATATTTATTCTCGCCTGTTAAAAGAGCGAATCATTTTTTTACATGATGCAATTGACGATAATATTGCTAACTTAATTATTTCACAATTATTATTTTTAGAAGCTGAAAGTAACGATCGTGATATTTATTTGTATATTAATAGTCCAGGTGGTGTTGTCACTGCAGGGATGGCGATTTATGACACAATGCAGTTTATTACATCGCCCGTTTCAACCATTTGTATGGGACAAGCGGCATCAATGGGTGCTTTTTTATTGTCTGCAGGTGAAAAGGGAAAGCGTTATGCATTGCCAAATTCGCGAATCATGATTCATCAGCCACTGGGAGGCGCACAAGGGCAAGCAACTGACATTGAAATTCAGACGAAAGAGATTTTAAGAATTAAGCGTCAATTAAATCAGATTTTATCTGATGTAACGGGGCAAAAATTAAGTAAAATTGAAAATGATACGGATAGAGATTTTTTTATGAGTGGATCAGAAGCAAAAGCGTATGGTCTAATTGATGATATTATTACGCAACCGATTAATAAAAAATCATAAGTGCTTTAAAAGTTCATAAATAAGGAAGTAGGATATGGAAGAAGCAGTATTAACATGTTCATTTTGCGGTAAAACACAGCACGTTGTTAAAAAGTTAATTATTGGCCCAGATAATGTTAATATTTGTAATGAATGCGTTGATTCCTGTATTAATATTTTAGAAGAAGAAAATATTCGCGATAAAATTAAACCGGTTAAAAGTTCAGAAGGAGAAGCGCTAGAGAGATCTTATCAAAAGCCATCGGAATTACCTAAACCAACAGAAATTAAATCTCATTTAGATCAATATATAATTGGTCAACAACATGCAAAGCGCATTATTTCAGTTGCAGTCTACAATCATTATAAGCGGTTATGGTGTAAAGTTGATAATGATAATACAGAGTTACAAAAAAGTAATGTTTTATTACTAGGTCCAACTGGAACTGGAAAGACTTTATTTGCCCAAACTTTAGCAAGAAAATTAAACGTCCCATTTACAATAGCGGATGCCACTACATTAACAGAATCAGGCTATGTAGGAGAAGATGTGGAAGGAACCTTATTCCGATTATTACAAGTTGCAGACTTTGATATTGAAAAAGTACAATCTGGGATTGTTTATATTGATGAAATTGATAAAATTAGTAGAAAAAGTGATAATCCTTCAATTACTAGAGACG
>CAXFGY010000115.1:0-4166 GCA_964002605.1 uncultured Candidatus Marinamargulisbacteria bacterium | reverse complement strand
CTTATCTAACAGCTCAATTAAAAACAATTTCAACTTCATAATTTGGTATTAAAATATCAAATATTAAACGAAAAAAAGAGTTATTGCTTGCAATTAGAACTTAACTAAAATAAATTAAAACTTAATAAATTAATAATAAAGCATGAAATCAATAACCTAATAAACTTATTTGGTGCTGTCGCGAAATGCCTAATCTTTATAATTTTCACCTTCGTTATGTCGCGCAGCACCACTTCTTCAGTCGATACATTGCAAGTTTTATGCCTTTGGCGACATCGCATTCAATCGATTGTTTCTGTTTTGCGACAGTTCCAATTTGTCTATCTATTTTATGAAAATGTAAATTGGTGTATAATTTTTTTATTATAAAAATTTTAAAAAGGAAGTCATATAATGCAAACTAAAATAGCTGATTACAAAATTAAAGATATTAATTTAGCAGGATTTGGTCGTAAAGAAATTACCTTAGCAGAAGATGAAATGCCTGGATTAATGGCCTTGCGTCAGAAGTATAGTCATTCAAAACCATTGGCTAATACTAAAATATCGGGATCATTACATATGACGGTTCAGACTGCAGTTCTTATCGAAACACTTGTGGCTTTAGGTGCAGATGTTCGTTGGGCGTCTTGCAATGTATTTTCGACTCAAGATCATGCGGCAGCTGCAATTGCACAAGCGGGTATTCCTGTATTTGCATGGAAGGGGGAAACGCTAGAAGAATATTGGGCATGTACACAATCTGCGCTTATTTTTCCTGATGGAACAGGACCAGATCTTTTAGTGGATGACGGAGGCGATGCGACACTATTGATTCATGAAGGCGTTAAACGTGAAAAAAATCCAAATACACCGCCAACTCCTACAACAAATAAAGAATTACAGATTGTTAATGCGCTTTTAACAAAAAGTATTTTGGATAACCCAACTCGCTGGCAGGTAGTGGCTCAAAATTGTCGTGGAGTATCTGAAGAAACGACGACAGGGGTGTTACGTTTAAATCAAATGTTTGATAATAATGAGTTATTATTTCCTGCAATTAATGTTAATGATTCTGTTACTAAGTCTAAATTTGATAATTTATATGGTTGCCAGGAATCATTAGCTGATGGGATTAAACGTGCTACCGATGTAATGATTGCGGGTAAAGTGGTTGTCGTTTGTGGGTATGGAGATGTAGGCAAAGGGTGTGCGCGATCGATGAAAAGCTATGGGGCAAGAGTTATTGTTACTGAAATTGACCCTATTTGTGCACTACAAGCATCAATGGAAGGGTTTGAAGTCAAGACTATTGAAGCCACATTGGATGAAGCAAATATTTTTGTCACAACGACAGGAAATAAAGATGTTATACGCATTGATCATATTGAACATATGAAAGATAATGCGATTATTTGTAACATTGGTCACTTTGATAATGAAATTCAGGTGGATGCATTGCAAAGCTACCCGAACATTAAACATACGAATATTAAAGATCAAGTTGATTTATATACTTTTCCAGCTGGAAATAGTGTGATTTTATTGGCAGAAGGGCGTTTGGTGAATTTAGGTTGTGGGACAGGACATCCTTCTTTTGTAATGAGTACCTCTTTTACTAATCAAGTATTAGCTCAAATTGAATTACTACAAAATAATTATAGTATTGGCGTTTATTGTTTACCGAAAAAATTAGATGAAGAGGTAGCTAGGTTGCATTTAGAAAAAATAGGCGTAGAATTAACTACTTTATCAGAGCAACAAGCAAAATATATTAATGTTCCTGTTAATGGTCCATATAAATCAGAACAGTATCGATATTAATTATTTTGTAAAAGAATTAAACTGATAATACTTTTGCTTATGTCTTTTTTGGGTTTTATGATTTTTTTAGTATCTTTTTTATGATGATTTAGTATTATTAAGTTTATTTATGATATTAGCGAAAAAAACTAAAATCAGTTATTATAGCAATAGCTTTTTTAATAAACATTTAAGAGTATGAAAATTGATTAATATTTGTATATATGAAGATGATTGTTATAAGCAATTGTTCCCCCTTACTTTTAATCGCCCTGTGTATGATTTATTAATCGGAACAAACTCAATTTTAAATAAAGTTGAGCAATTTTTTAGCTATGCCAATATTTCATTGCATTGTAGGCATGAATTAAAATCGGTCCTAAAGGAAAAGTTATCTTCTTATTCGATTAACACCATTAATAATGGAACCCCTTGCTTGTTTATTAACGGCAGGACTATTTTAACGCAATCTTTATATAATATATTGGCTCAGCTTAATCCTGCACATAATCATTTATTGGTATATAAAGGGCATGTTGTTGCGGCTTATCTTAGGGGAGAAGAGTTAGATAACCTAATCCTTTTACTTAAAAAAGGATCTATTAATAATAAAATTATATATGATGTTTTACGTAAAAAAGCGATTACTAAGCATTTAAATCATTGTAATATTATTCAATATCCTTGGGACCTTATTGAATGTAATAGTGAATTAATTACTGCTGATTTTATTTATAAGAACAAACCAGGAATAAATAAAGCACAGACAAAGCCTTATGTTGTTATTTATAATGAAGATAATATATTTATTGATAGTGATACATATATTGAAGATTTTGTTGTTTTAGATGCTACTAACGGACCTATTATTATTGAAAAAAATGTTAGAATTTACGCTTATACTCGTATTGAAGGACCTGCTTTTATTGGTAAAAATACAATTATTTTTGGCGGAGATTTAAAGAATGTTAGTATTGGACCATATTGTAAAATTTCGGGAGAAGTATCAAAAAGTATTATTTATGCATATAGTAACAAAGCGCATCATGGGTTTATTGGAAACAGTTATATTGGAGAATGGGTGAATTTAGGTGCAGGGACTACAACATCAAATATTAAAAATAACTATTCTACAATTAATGTAGTAATAAATAATAAAAAAATTAATACTAAGCTAACAGCGTTAGGTAGTATTATAGGAGATTATGTCAAAACAGGTATTAATACATCATTAAATACAGGGTCATTGATCGGTGCTGGAACCACTTTATATAATATTGGGGTTCATTCAAATTTTATTTCATCTTTTCAATGGGGAGAGCCTAATAAGTATGTATTGCATGAATTTAATAAATTTATTGCAACGACAAAGGCGATGATGTTAAGACGCAACTGTACATTATCAAAAACAAAAGAACAATTATTATATTGGTTATTTCAAAATAATTCATGAAAGATATTTTATCTGATAGTCAAACGTTTAATTCTATTAGACAAAATTTTAACAAATCCACTTCTTTAACATTTAATATGACTTATCTAACTAATGCTGGGTTAACTTTTTATTATGGCTTAACACCATTATCTCATTTAATGATGGATCAGTTTCAATTAATTATTCAAGAGCGATCTATTCAAAAAAAAATCGCATTGATTTTAGATAAGGATAAATGGAATAAAACTGAAAATAAAAGTGTACTTCATCATTATTGTCGACATCCTAATCCACCTGATTGGATTAGCAAAGAACAAAAAAAATGGATACAGTTTTATTATCAAACACAGGGGCAATTTACTGATATTGTTCAGATCGGACTAGGTGGTTCAGAGCTAGGCCCAAAAACATTGATTCATGCATTACAAAATGAGTATAGGCAACATGCAACACCTCACTTTATTTCAAGCGTTGATGAATTTGAAATTTATAATATCCTTAAAGGGATTGATTTGAAAAGAACGCTATTTATTATTGCATCTAAAAGTGGGACAACAATAGAAACGTTGTATATTTGGGACAAGGTGAAAGCTTATTGTTTAAAGAGGACTCAGTTTTCTGAACAACTATTAAAGCAAAATAGTATTGTAATTACATGTCCGGATACACCTTTGGATAATATTAAAGCATTTAGGACTTGTTTTTATACTTACCCTGAGATTGGGGGGCGGTTTTCTATTACAAGTGCTGTAGGGGGTGTTATAACTAGCTTAATATATGGGCCAGATTGCTTTAATGAATTCTTAAGAGGTGTTTATGCGCTTGATCCGGATAATATTGAAACTGACATTCATAATAACATTGCTTTAATAAATGCGTGTTTAACTATTATTTATCGTAATTTATATTATTATTCTGCTACCGCTATTATTCCTTATAGTAATGCATT
>CAXFGY010000114.1:0-4177 GCA_964002605.1 uncultured Candidatus Marinamargulisbacteria bacterium | reverse complement strand
TCTCTTTGAAAAATAATTAATCGCTTTTACAAATTTATTTAGATGGTATGAGGGTTGCACCGTATTTTGCTCTTCACGATACAAAGAACCTTCTTCATATAATTTAAGATAGTCATCCAGAAATTTTGTTATTTCCTTTGTAGATGATGCCGTTCTTACTGCTGTAATCTGTAATCGTGAATCTAAACATTCTAAATCTATTGCACTAAGTTTTAAACCTGAAAACAAGGACTTCTTTGATTCCCAGTTTTTAACAATCGAGTTGTAAACCTTTGCGTACTTTTCATTATCCTTATGTGCTTGATTCCAGTGTTTTTCATCAATATCTTGCTCTGAAATCTCAAAATATTCTATATCTTGAATATCAAACTTGAACTTAAGATAAGCGTCGCTTACAAACTCTGGGCACTCTTCTATCAAGGTTCTAGATGAAGGGTTAGTTAAATCCCACGCGTCATAAAATGAACACTGACTTAAGTTAACTAGAAATACTAACTGGTCTTCATTTAAGTATGGTTGCATGCTTTTTATTATACAAACCTGTATAAGGTTGGTAAAATAAAGCTATGGACAATGCAGCTCACTCTAGAATAAAAACAAATAAACTACTTGAAAAAGCTGGATGGTGATTCTTTGACAACGCACAAAAAAAAAGTTAAATCACTCATTGTGGGTTCAGAGATTGGTATTACCCATGTAGCCAAAGAAATCGCTGACATAATTGGCCGTGAAATAAACCAGACTAGACGTGACTGTTATACAAACTGCCTCCGAAAAGAAGCTAAGCACAATTAAACGATACTATGTTATTTAACTCATTTCATTTTAGCCTATTTTTCCCCATCACAGTATTGATTTATTTTCTCACTCCACATAAATATAGATGGCTGCTTTTACTGATAACCAGCTACTACTTTTATATGTGCTGGAAACCAGAATATATTATTCTAATCATTGTTTCGACATGCATAGATTATTTTGCTGGCATCATGATGGGGAAAACAAAAGAAGGGTCTAAAAAAAAGAAATATTTATACCTAAGTTTAATTTCAAATCTAGGCTTATTATTTTTATTTAAATATTTCAATTTTTTCAGCACATCAGTACACACTCTATTCTATCAATTTAATATTTTTTATAACGCCCCAACTTTCAAACTTCTATTACCCGTAGGTATTTCTTTTTATACATTCCAAACACTTAGTTATACAATAGATGTTTATAGAGGGAAAAAAGAACCTGAAAAAAATTTTGGAATATTTGCTGTATATGTTTCATTTTTCCCCCAATTAGTTGCAGGGCCTATAGAAAGAGCAACAAATCTACTCCCTCAATTCTATAAAAAACATAAATTTGATTATGATAGAGTAAGCAATGGTTTAAAATTAATGTTATGGGGTTTTTTTAAAAAACTAGTCATAGCAGATAGATTAGCTATTTTAGTAAACACTGTTTACAACAACCCCACGGGCTATACGGGACTCCCTTTAATTCTTGCTACGATATTTTTTGCTTTTCAAATATATTGTGATTTTTCTGGATATTCAGACATTGCTATTGGTGCATCTCAGGTACTGGGTTATAACTTAATGGATAATTTCAAAAGACCTTATTTTTCAAAATCTATACAAGAATTCTGGCAAAGGTGGCATATATCTCTTTCAACTTGGTTTAAAGACTATGTATATATTCCATTAGGTGGAAATAGGGGCGTTAAGTGGCGTTGGTATTACAATTTATCCATCACTTTTATAATAAGCGGACTATGGCATGGCGCTAATTGGACATTTTTGGCTTGGGGCGCCATTCATGCGTTTTACATAGTATTTGCCATTTTAACAAAAGACTTTAAAACTAAAGTTGTAACGACGCTAAAACTAAATACCTTTCCATTAATTTATAAATATACCCAGATTTTAATGACGTTTTCATTGGTATGCTTTGCTTGGATATTTTTCAGGTCAAATAATATCGCAGATGCGTTATATATAGTTTCCAATATATTTTCAGGAACAATTAAGACAGGCATCTCCATAATAAACTTTGATCTTAATGAATTAAAAGATTTAATACTCGGTGATGGTCTGGGTCTAAATCGATATCAGTTAATCATCGCTTTTATATCGATCTTGTTTATGGAAACGATTCATCTCATTCAAAGGCATGGTGGAATGCGACACATGCTTAGCAAAAAACCCTATTGGTTCAGAATGCTAATATATTATTTATTAATTTTACTTATAATGTTTTTTGGCATATTTCAAAAATCACAATTTATATACTTTCAATTCTAATGATGCATAACAAAAACATTTTTCTATTTCTTTTCAAAAGTTTATTTTTCATCCCACTAATTTTTTTAATAATTGGCATCAATTATTATGTAGACCCTGCCTTTTTATTTTCAAACAATGATTACGAATACAAGATTTCAAAACTATTAGCAGAGGGAAACAATGTTGCAAACATCTCAAATTACGATGAAAGATTGTTACAAAAATTTTATATCCAACTCATTGATAAAGCACCCGACATTATTGTATTGGGGTCAAGTAGAAGTATGCAAATTAGAACTGAGTTATTTCCTAGAAAAAGTTTATTTAATCATTCTGTCTCAGGCGCTTCTTTAGAAGATATTATAGCCATTTATTCTATGTATATAGAAAAAAACACTCCTCTTCCAAAAACGGTTATTATTGGACTTGACCCTTGGTTACTCAATATCAATAATAATCAAGGAAGATGGAAGGCTATTAAACGTAGTTATTATAAGCTCGCTAACAGTTTAAACATAAAACTCGATTCATCTATACCGATTCATGCTAATAAATATCTACAATTAGTTTCTTTAAGCTATTTCCAAGAATCTTTAAAAACTGTTTACAAAAACATCTTTACTAAAGGTAAAAAGAGAGGCAATTATTTCAAAGTAAACACAGATAAAATGATACCTAATGAAACCATGAAGAGATCTGATGGTTCATTTTTATATGACAAAAAACTAAGATCCGTAACAACAAAAGAAGTTGAGAAATCAGCTTTAAAATATATTAATGAAAAAAGAATATACTCCTTAGAAAAATTCACAAAGTTAAACCATAATAAAAAAATAAACTTAAGTAAATTAATTTTGTTTATATTAAAAAAAGATTCAAATATAATATTTTTCCTCCCTCCATATCATCCAACTGTATATAATTATCTGGATAAATCAGAAAAATACAAAATCATTAACGAAGCAGAGGCTTATTTTATTAGACTCGCTAAAAAACACAAAATCCCTATTTTAGGGTCATACAACCCTAACAAACTAAACCTTACTAAGAGAAACTTTTATGATGGCATGCATCCAAAAGAAAATGCCTTAAAAATCATCTTTTCCAAAACGACCCTTTCTGAAGAAACTAACATTCATTCCAATTCAGTGCCTCATCACAATCTAGTCTCTCAGAAAAAAGAATAATTCGCATCAAGCAACCAACAACACCTCATTCGTCATCAAATAAGTTCGATAACTGTTTACAAACCCCAGCCAGTTTTTACTTTTCTTTGTTTCCACGATTAAGCTGAACGGCATTTTAAGCATAAAATCAACCGATTTACCCTGCATTTTAGAGTTTGATAGTAGGACTGTCGCAAAATAGAAAAACTTGATTAATTGTGATGTCGCCAAAGGTTTAAAATTTGCACTTCATCGCCTGAGGCGGTGTCGCAGGGCTACATACTGAATCCAAAATTGTGAAGATTAGGTATTTAGTAGCCAAGACCGTGACTGATACTTGCCTTCAAAATCTTTTGAACAGAACTGTCCTGTCATCTCTTTTGCATTCCATAACTCATTAGATATGACTTCATCCATCTTAAATGAGCGATAATTTGTACTAAATAAAATTATCCCTGTTGGTTTTAAGGACTTAAAACAATACGCTAATAAACGCTTGGCATCTTTTTGAACCTGAAATTGCTGAACCCCTTTTCGTTTTGATTGACTAAAAGACGGCGGATCACAAATAATTAAATCATATTTAGATTTGTTATGATCTAAAAATGTCATCACATCAGCTGTAATAATAGCGTATTGGCTGTCTTTAAACTGGTTAAGCTGACTATTTTTTTGATGCCATTCTGAATATACTGGATTTAAGTCTACTGAAGTCACAAAACGTGCGCCACCTGC
>CAXFGY010000113.1:0-4277 GCA_964002605.1 uncultured Candidatus Marinamargulisbacteria bacterium | reverse complement strand
CATTTTTTAACTCATTTACGTCATTAAATATATTTTTTTAACTACTTTATTATATTATCGATTTTTTAGAGAAATATTGCAATTAAATATATCTGCTTTTTCTGTTGCAAGATGCATCAACAGTCAAATACGCTCAAATCACACTCAAACCATACGAGTTAAATATACTTTTTACGTCATTCGTTTAATGTAAATAACACTTAATTTCGTTATAAACGACATAAAATTCTTCGGCAGATACTTTCTCACCACGAATGGTAGGATTTTCTTTTAAAAAGGGGGTATGGGAAATATCGCCTGTTAATGTGAGATGGGGTGACTTTTTGAGTGCGGATACTAATGGTTTACGTCGTCCCCAAAATGCTGAATTCACAATCTTAAAGTATGGATGCTCAAGGTCTGGAATCAGTGGTTCTTTTTTGGGAATTAACTTTATCACTGCAGAATCTACTTTAGGTACCGGTTTAAAACAATTTTTAGAAACTGTAAAGCCATACTCACATTGAAAAAAGTTCTGGATATAAATACTTAATGAGGTATAGTCTTTGTCACCTGGTTTAGCGAGACACTTTTTGGCGAACTCTTTTTGGACCATTAACACGGCATCTTTAAATGGATGCGCTAAGCAGGTCATTAGCTTTTTAATGATTTTGGCAGAAATATAATATGGGATATTACCCATTATTTTTGTTTTTTGATTAACGTGTTGCGCCAAATCAAAACTTAAAATATCATCAGCATAAAACATCACATTACCTGTATTATCAGACAATTTTTCTTTGGTGACGTTAATACAGGCCTCATCAATTTCAATGACTGAGACGCGTTTAACTTGCTGTGCAATAGGAATTGTCATTGCCCCATGACCACAACCAATCTCAATCACATGATCGGTCTTTGCTACCCCTGAAAACTGGATTATTTTAGTAATGATATTGGTATCATGTAAAAAAACTTGTCCTAATTTATGGGGCATTATAATGTCTGTTAACTTATTTAGGGAGATTCAATTGTTGAGTCAATTCAATCGCAGCCTGCATTGATGACGAATTTGCCTGTTCTTTTCCAGCAATATCAAAGGCTGTACCATGATCTGGTGAGGTCCGAATAAATGGTAATCCAACCGTGACATTTACCGCATCATGAAAGCCAATCAATTTAATGGGAATCAATCCTTGATCATGGTATAAGGAAACGACGATATCAAACTCGCCTTGATAGGCACGATAATATAATGTATCCGGTGGATAAGGACCTGTAATCGACGCATCATGACTATCGATGACACCTTTTATTGTGTGTTCTTCTGTACCAAATAAGCCCCCTTCGCCTGCATGTGGATTTAACCCAGCGACGGCAATTTTTGGATTTGTTATACCCAGTTGCTGACAAAATAGCTGAGCATGACTAATGGTGGTGTTTAATCGGTTTTTTGTAAGTTGCTTAGAAACTTGCATTAGAGAAATATGGATTGTGGTAAGTATAGTCCTTAAATTAGGCGTATAAAATGCCATTGATACGGTCTCTGCATTTGATAACGCTTTAAGTGCCGTTGTATGACCGGTATAGTGGATATCTGCCATTTTCCAGGCTGTTTTACTAATAGGCGCGGTTACCAATTGCATTATTTTGTTGTTCATTGCGTCTGTAACTGCCTGTTTTAAATAGGTAAATGACGCTGCACCATTGATCGCATTGTTTTCCTGATGAATGGGCTGGTTTAAGTCATAACAATGACAATAGCTAAGCTGATGGTGTCTTAATGATCGAAATGGGGCAAATAAACATTCGGAACCATATAGCCTGATAGTTAATGGCTGTTGAATTTCTGTCAGTGCCTTTAAAGTAACTTCTGGACCAATTCCGCCCGGATCACCTAGTGTAATGCCTAATATTGAACTAATGTCTTAACTCCTTTTAATTGTAGTAACCGTCTCATTAAGATTGGTTGAGCTAAGGGTGACAATTCATAATAAATATCAAGATAAAGTTTTTCTTTTTTAATTAATTTTGTTGTTGTATTTTGGCATAAGCAATGGGCTAACTGTTTTTCAATATGAGTTAAAGTTGAAATTGACCGAATATGACATAAAAACCGATACGACTGTTTGCGTTGATGATGTGGGATTAATTTTTGTTCAAAATAAACGATACTTACAATCACGATCACAAAACTAATTGCAGTTAGCATTAATTGCTGTGCTAATAATAATCCTGTAACTGCTAAAATACACATATTTAATATTAATTGAACGCGACCATTACGGTTATTCGATATTGAAGTGGCATATAACAGTGAAATACATAGTGTGATAACGAGTACGAGTATTATCATCATCGCCCAAAGATCTAAGTTAGGTATTATTGAAAATAAGGCAATCAAAATACATATTATTATCGAAGCACGTAATGGCAATAACCGTTCAGACAATGGAATTAAACAATGAAGACCTAGCGCCCCTGTAATGAGTACTGCCGAATTAGTCAATAATGTAATGACCATCATCACGTTTATTACTGATATCATAATGATTTAGTATATCATAAATGTATTTAAGACTATGATAATATTGTCATTTAAATTTATTTTTTATGTATTAAAATTTTCTTGTTATTTTCGCAACATTCTTTTAAATTATTGAATTTAATCTCTGATTTGATAACGATATCTAAGGAAATATTATTATCCTAGCTATTAACCGCCCTGTTAACCCAGAAATTAACCCAATAATACACTTCGTGGATCTTATCTGTTGTTGTACACAATTAAAAGAAGTTTTTGTAGGTTTAAGAACGACTACTATCCCCAAAACACTGATTGCTCAAAGTTGTTACGAACAGCTTTGTGATCACCTGAATAAACCTCAAAAACAAGTCACAGTAACTACAAACATTAAAAATATGCCTCAAATAAATGAGTCTTGGCCTGAAGAATTCCAAGCTCAACTCACAGTAATTCAACAGTTGGATCTAACAAAAAATAATTTAAGAAGGACACCTTCATCTTTACAGCCAAATACAACAACTCACCCTATTTCTAAGTTATAGCACCTGGCAATGATTTAAAAACTGCAATTCAAAGCACTAATTGATATCACATTAGTGTTATCATGATGCTTAGCTAGGTCCTTAAATTGCTTTGCGCTGACCTAACTCTTTATCAAGTAAATAAAGCATGGCTTGATTACTACCAATTTTAGTAATTTGTTGTTCTATTTCTGAAAAGGATGCTTCTTCTTCAACTTGCTCTTCAACAAACCATTGTAAAAAGTTAGTCGTCGCATGATCTTTTTCAGCTTGGCATAAGTCAACCAACTCATAAACATATTTACTCACTTTTTTTTCATGATCTAATCCATATTTAATGACATCTAATAATTGTCTATCTTTAAATGTGGGTGCGTCCAATGACTTAAATTCGACAGCACCTCCTCGATCAAAAATATAGCGATATATTTTCATCATATGCTCATATTCTTCTTGCGCTTGGTCCCGCATCCACTTTGCAAACCCAGTATAGGTTCGTTCTTCAAAGAAACCCGACATGGCTAAATATAAATACGAGGCTGCATGTTCACGATTAAGCTGTTCATTTAATGCGGTTTGGACTGTTTTTTTCAATTTCATAATTATGCTCCTCCAAATTTAAGTCAACTTACAAAAATATATCATAAAGAAATACTTTATAAAACAATACCCTATTGGAGTACTCATTAAACACTTTTCACTATATTCAATAAAATATTATAAGCTAGGTGTATTATATGGACACATAATAACAAATTTTGCCGCTGATGGATGTAGACTGCAAACAAAATATCTCGTTTTTCCAGGTTCTGCATTTAATAGGTCATAAAAACTTTCACTATGTCCTGACGCTTCAAAACCATGTATAGGTTCACCAATTTTTAATTCTTCAGAATAAAGTTCATAGCCATCTTTTGCCACCTCTTGGATGTTATGATATCCGTTCCAAGTCACTAATCCTATATCCGGTTTACACAATTTATAAGTTTGAGATTCAAATGATATATTTACTATTTTTTGGCTTTCACTAATTTCTTGTTCAGTCACTTTATTTTCATTTTTACTGATAGATGAGCAACCTATATGTATAATATAGACCATAAATATCAGTAATTTTAAAATCGGCAATTTAAATTTCATAAGTTTAATTTTTTATATATAAACCAATATTTTTTATTTTTAATAAATCTCTTAGCAGAGAAGAAAGTACCTTATTTAATATTTGATTAAACATGTTAATTTATTTTTTA
>CAXFGY010000112.1:0-4313 GCA_964002605.1 uncultured Candidatus Marinamargulisbacteria bacterium | reverse complement strand
CACTCATACTAGAGGAAATTGGAGAAATTCTCATTTAACGTTTTCGCCAAAATCGTTTAAATTGCTGTTTAACAATATGACGTCCTCGTCCAAATACTTTACGTGTTTTGTAGTCCATATGAATTTCAGTTCCTTCAACTTCTTGTCCTGTTTTTACTAAAATACCAGGTGCTTTTGAAAATGCTAATACTTGCGATGGAAAAACACTATGATAACCCGTCATTAAAAAACTAATTACAGCTGAAATTGTTGCGTATGTAGCAATTTCTGGACCAAACAACTCTACTGCTAAAATACAAGCAGCAAGTGGCGTATTTGCAGCTCCTGCTAACAAACTAACCAATCCAATTGCAGCCATTGTTTCAATTGGTAACCCCATTAAACTTCCTAATAAAGACCCTGACGTCACACCTACAAAAAAGATAGGTGTTAATATTCCACCACTACCGCCAAATCCTAATGTTATTGCTGTGGTAATCATTTTAATAATTGCTGCATACCAAATGACATCTTGACCATGAAGCGTTGCTTCTATTGTCTCTAAACCTAACCCAAGATAATCCGTTGAAATACCCCAGCCAATTACTACTAATACAATACCGCCAATAAACCCTTTTAAAGGCGGCCAGAGCGTTATTTTTTTAGACCAATAATTACCCGTTTCTAATATTTTAATAAAAATAACTGAAATGATTCCAAATAAGCAGCCTATAATTACAATGAGTAGAAATAATTTAGGAGAAAAACTAGGAATAAGATTAATTGCAACATAGTCATAAGGAATCCCCATCAAAGAGGCGACTTGATAACTAACCATTCCAGCTACAAATGAGGGTAATAAGACCCCATACATTAAACTCCCTACAAATAGTACTTCTACCCCAAAAATAGCCCCCGCAATCGGAGTTCCAAATACAGCTGAAAAACCAGCACTAATTCCACATATAACTAATTTTTTTCGATCTTCTTGAGAAAAACGACATAATTTGGCAATGCACGATGATAATGCGGCACCAATTTGTGCACAAGGGCCCTCTTTTCCAGCTGAACCACCCGATGCTAATGTAATGATCGTTGCGACTAATTTAATGGGAACAACTCGAAATCGCATATCTCCCCCACGACGATGAATCGCTGAAATCACTTTTTCAGTCCCATGTCCTTCAGAATCTGGAGAAATATAATAAATAATTAAATTACTAAGAAATAAGGCAATGGGTAAAAATAAATAACTATAAGAAAATCCTGATGTAAGGACTAAGCTACTAGATAAAATTTTAAGAAATAAACTACTTGTTATACCAACTATGGATCCAATAATACTGGCAAGGACTACCCATTTTGCAATTGATAAAAATAAAACAGATTCTTCTGTTACAGTATGCCAACCTTGTTTCATTACCTTACTCCCAATAACTTTATCTTAATCCTATATAAATTATCGATATTTTATGTTTAAAATTTCAGTCAATTTATAATACCACTGATAATTACTGGTTTTAACTAGTAAAATTTGTTTTTTTTATTATATGATTTTTACTATTTTTTTTGCAAAAATAACAATTCTATTAAATAATAAACCTATATGTCATTTATTGATGATTTACAAAAAAAGCAAAATGCATCGATCTATAATATTAAGCCCCGTTATTTAAATGATAATAAGGAGTTTAATAATCAACTGACTCAGCATTTAACAGATACAGATGTAGCAACAATGAATCCACCTCCAGTTGGTAAAAATAATGTCATGGGCCCATCCTATACGAATACCTTAATTACAGCTAATGAATTTACACTTTTAATACATAGTTTACAGAAAAAAAATATCTTTAATGCATTATTTCTAAGTAACTCAGGAATAAATGACAAACAAATCATTCAATTGGCTCAGCAATTAAAATTTGCCAATCAAATTCATCATTTAATTTTATCTCAAAATGCAATTACTGAATTTGCAGCTGCAGCGTTAAGAGATTTATTAAAAGTCAATCATCATATTGGGTGGCTTGTTTTAAGTAAAACTGATTTAATGGATAATGGATTACAAATTATTGTGGATGGGCTAACACAAAATAAAGGAGTAAAGCATTTAGTTTTAGACTCTAATCAACTTACTAGCGCTAGTATTCAGAATTTAGTATCTAAGCTTAATCATCACCCCATGCTTGAATCTATCATTTTAAATCATAATCAAATTGATGATGAAGGTGCGATTGCCTTAATGTCTTTAATCTCTAAACTCCCTAAGTTAATCAAAATTGATCTTCGTAATAATCCAATAACACCTGCTGTTAAAGCAATGTTAATCAACAAAACCAAGAATTTGTCTTATTTTAATTTACGTTTATGACACTACCAAAACTTCAAATGACTAAAGATGGCTCTCATACCTTAATTAGTCATGACTATGCAGATACGTATCATTCTCGTCATGGGGCCATTGCTGAAGCACAACATATCTTTATTAAAAATGGCCTTTTTAACTATCGTCACTACTCTAAACTTAATATTTTTGAAATGGGTTTTGGTACAGGTTTAAATACTGTTTTAACATACCTAAATCATTCTAATTGTCAAAAAATTAACTATACAGCGATTGATTCATTACCATTACCACTCTCACTGATTAAACAACTTAATTATTCAGATTGGATTGACGCGGATACGCTATTCGCTATTCATCATCATCCTTGGAATATGAGATTAAACTTATCAGATACATTTAACTTATATAAAGATCATAACACACTTATTAATCATCACCCTCATGATTCATATGATTTAATTTATTATGATGCATTTGGACCCACTTATCAGCCTGAATTATGGACCATTGATATTTTTAAACATCTTTATAAATGGTTAAATTCTAAAGGAATGGTTGTGACTTATTGTGCCAAGGGAAGTGTGAAGCGTGATTTTTGTTCAGTAGGGTTTAACGTTCAGACATTACAAGGTCCTCCCGGTAAAAGAGAAATGATTATTGCAGTGAAAGCATGATATAATAGAAGATATTAATACCTATTATTATTTTTAAGGAGATTAAATTATGGCAACGATTCAATTAAAAGGAAATCCTGTAAACACATCGGGTGAATTACCACAAATTAATACAACTGCAACTCGTTTTACCTTAGTCGCTACTAACTTACAGGAAAAGACATTAGCAGATTATGACGGAAAGTATAAAGTTATTAGTACCTTTCCTAGTGTTGAAACGGGAACATGTGCTGCTGCTCTACGAACCTTTAATCAAAAGGCAGCTCAACTATCAAATACAGTTGTACTTTGTATTTCTAAAGATCTTCCCTTTGCATTTAAACGTTTTTGCGAAGCAGAAGGTATTACAAACGTAGAAACGTTATCTGCATTTAATAGTACTTTTGCGCAAGATTATGGGCTTGAACTGATTGATTCACCACTTAAAGGCTTATGTTCTCGTACAATTATTATTTTAAATGAAAAAAATCAAGTTATTTATACACAACAAGTCGCCGAAACATCTGAAGAACCCAATTATAATGAAGCATTAACCGCTTTAGAAGCAACTATAGTATAAATTAAACGTCGCTTATTGTGTCTGTACCCAGTCCAGAAAAACAAGCTGCTTTACTAGCAGAAATGAAAGACTTAAATATTAAAGAAACAGATATTGCTGAGTCATTTATATTAGGATCAGGAAAAGGGGGACAAAAACAGAATAAGTCCCATACCTGTGTACAGCTTCGTCATATACCCACTGGTATTGTTATTAAATGTCAAAAAAGTCGTGAACGTGAATTAAATCGTTTTTTCGCACGGCGTCAGTTATGTGAGCAACTTGCCCATCAAAGTCCAAGTAAACAAAGTCAAAAAGAGTTAACCATTGCCAATAAAATCAAACAAAAAAAACGTCGTAAACGACGTTCCTCATCACAATTAAAAAATGAATAGTTTGAGACTATCTTAAAATAGAAAATGGGACTATCGCAAAAACAGAAAAAATCGATCGATTACGATGTCGCCAAAGACATAAAATTTGCAATTTATCAACTGTGTAAGTAGTGTAGAACTACATAAAGAAGGTAAAAATTGTGAAGATTAGGCATTTCGTGACAGAGCCAAAATTTACAATTTATCGCCTGCAATAGTAGTTCAGCCTGGTATAACAATAGCTAAAATTATACTGATTCGGCTATTATACTGTTTATTAGTTGACTAAGTTCGATTACAACAAGTTGTGCATCCCTATGTAATTCAAAATCTTCCCTCTTTAACACATTTATATGCTCATTTTTTAGCTTATTTAATTGACAGTTGAATTCTTTCCA
>CAXFGY010000111.1:0-4361 GCA_964002605.1 uncultured Candidatus Marinamargulisbacteria bacterium | reverse complement strand
GATTCATCAAACTCAATATTTGCTTCTTGTGCCGATACCCCCAATAACTCAAAACTCACTGAAAAGTAATCCAAGTCAGACTGAGATATCAGTAATTGTCCATTAATCGAAACCCCACGGAAATCCATATCTAAAGGAATCGCCTTATTCATTTTAACATAAACCATTTGATTCGGCGGCGGCGGCGGAACATGAATACATGCTAATGGATCAGGAACTAAAATAAACTCCTTGACTGTATCTCTATAGCCATCTAACTCCAATGGCACAATAAAGCCCGCAATTTCAACCGATTGCTTATCTAACTGCTGAATCGAATCCGGCACCTCACCTGTTTCGTAATTTAATTCTGCTAAATCTGCCCATGAAATAGGTTGAGCAGGCGCCATCGAACAAACAACAGCACTATGAATAAAAACAACTCCAAAAATTAAAAAATAACACCATTTCATATAGATAAAATACCATAATTAGACCCTTTTCGATATACAATAATACCCGGAATAAGACTAATCAGTACACTCAATATAATAATTGCAATAGCAAAATACAATTCAGTCACAGAAAGTGTTGTCAATGATAAAATTAAACCCCACCTTGATTCTAATAATGGCGTAAGCCATGTCCCGACACCCACGATTAATCCCAAACCTAAAACCACACCACTTACAGATACCAATAAAGATTCAAACACTAACATCAAAACCAACTGCGAAGGATGCGCTCCCATTGTCCGTAAAATAATCAATTCTCGTTTACGCTGCTGCAAGGAAATAAATAATGATACCAATAAACCCATCAACGCAATCACCATAACCAACACCGTAATGATAAAAAAAGCACGATCAATGGTACGAATACTCCCCCATAAACGTGATAATGTCACACCTGGAATAATGGCCATCAACGGTTCTTTTGACCATTGAGTAATGCGATTTTTAATTGAAAAAATAGCCAATTTAGATTTCAACCCAACTAAACACCCCGTTACTGAATCAGGTTGAAGTGCCTCATTCAATAAATCATCTGAATGAAACGGGAGAGACTTACTTTTTTGAGGAGACAAATGTAACGCTGTCATTCCACCTAAACCAATATGAACTGTTTTATCAACCGGTGTTCCCGTTGGCTCTAAAATACCTACCACAGTAAACAAATATTGCTTATGAACAGGAAGATTCCCTTTCGCAATTCCATGCGCTAAATACAACCGCTTTCCCAATGTATATTGCAATTTTTGAGCCACTTCATAACCCAATACCACATCAAAAGGAGATGAAAATAACCTGCCTTGACGTAATAATAATGACTGCTTTCTTCCATAACGATAATATTCAAAGTAATCCAAATGAGTCGCTAAAACTGGATACCCACGATGAGAATCTCCTAAAGAAACAGGAACCACCCAATCCACTTCTGGAAAAGATTGAATAGCCGTAACGCTATCCCAAGACATATTCGCAACGGCCTGACCCTGACGAAATACAGTATATAACAACAATTGAATATCACCTGAGCGGGACCCCACAATTAAATCGGTACCTGATATACTATGACTAAAACTTTCTTTTGCACTATGTTTAATTTTTTGAACCCCAATCAACAACATTGAACTTAACGCAATCGATACTACCAACAAGCTAAAAACCAACTTACGACTCAATACACTTTTAACTGTAAGATTAAACAATGCGATTAGCATCAACTAAACTCCCTTCATTAAGCGTATTTAAATGATAGCACTCCTCAAAGTGAGATTTTAATGTATCATCATGAGAAACAAATAAAAGTGTCATATTATATTTTTGACACTCACGTAATAACAAGGTCATAAACTGTGCTTTACGTACATTATCCAAAGCAGAAGTCGGTTCATCTGCAATAATAATTTCAGGTTGACCAATCAAAGCTCTCGCAATAGCAACGCGCTGCTGCTGACCAATACTTAACTGCTGAACCGGACAAGCTAATAATGCTTCGGGAATATCCAAATCCGCACATAAATAACGTGCCGCTTCAACTAGCGTTTTGTGCTGCTGAAATACCCTATTCTTTCGAACATTAGAAAAAATACATGGCAAACAAATATTATCAAGCACCGATAAATAAGGTAATAAATTAAATAATTGAAAAATAATGCCAAAATGATCCGCTCGAAAACGATCCAATTGGCTCATTGAAAGACGCGTTATATCCGTACCTAAAACAGTAATAGACCCCTCTTGAGGGTGTAACAAACCCACCATCAAGTTTAAAAATGTTGTCTTTCCCGATCCACTCGGGCCTTCAATAAAAACACGACTCCCCGTCTGAATCTCAAACTGACTAAGTTTAAAAGAGAAATCAGTAGCTAATGAATAATCAAAACTCAGGCGATTAAACGTAATCAAAATAACTATCGATTATAAGACTCTAATAAGACAAACTGGCTAAAACGATAATTAAAATAATAAGACAACAGTACTAATAATGACCCCATCAGTAAGGCATACTCCAAGCCCAGAAATTCAACTTTCAACAATTCACATAATAAATTTACCCCCCAACACATGACTCCCAAACCATATAAAACAATCGTAATCCCCTTTTGATGCCGACAATACCCCATTCGAATAATATAAGTACCAGAAACAACCGACAAAAAAAACAACCCTACTTCAATATATAAATTACCCAAAAAAGGGCCTAATAAAGGGAAAACAGACCATACTAACGGCATCAACAAACAATGAATCACACAAGCAAATGATAAAAATTTAATCATCCATTGATTTTTCACAAAACCCCTATTCATATCAAAATCACAATTTAACTTCTGATTGATTAGCAGATAAAATATAGTGCTGCTGTTGATCATCCTCAATTACTGTAACAACTAAATTCTCAAGCAAATCAAAATATTCAAAAATAGAAGTCGCTAGTAAATTCGGCCGCTCTTTCGAAACCAATTGATAACGTGCCTTTAAAACAAACTCTGAATGAGTCGATTGTTCTGTATGGGCTTGATGTTCATCATGCGCTTCATCATGCACATCATCATGATGATTAACGTGGTGATCATGATGATCATGATGATGCTTTTCCTCATGTTCTCTATTAGAATCTAAGCTGTTTTCACGCAATAAATTAACTTCTTTTTCAATAACAGATAAACGAAGGAGCGATTTTTGGTTAAAAAAACCGGTTTTAGCATACCAACGCAATAACTCATTACGCTTTAAATCCTTAATCGCATCATTAATCAAATTCTTTTCTCTATCTGTATGAGGAGTATGCTCAAACCCCACTAGAGATGCTGCCGGAGCAATCAACTCAAAATTAACATAAGGATAATCAATCACAATATTCAAATTGGCTTGACCATGCTGATGCACATCACCCTCAGCAAAAGGCGTACTAATTAGAGATACCAAAAGTGTTAAAATAAAAAATAATTGCTTCATCAAAAAAACCTCTCTTTTAAACTAATTAGACGCGCAAGATTCACAAATTCCATACACATTAAATTCATGACTTTGAATTTGAACCGATGAATGAGATAAAAGTCGATTAAAATTAAATTGCGTTTTATCTAATTTAATATCATCAAAACAACGCACCACATCACAGTGATTACAAATAAAATGATGACACTCTTGTTTAAAAAGTTCATAATAATTGGGTTTATTTTTCACTGATATTTCTGAAACCTCTTGATTCTTAACTAATTTTTCTAATATTCGATAAATTGTAGTTTTATTAGGGTTTAATTTTTTTTTAGCTAACTGTTGTAAAATTTGAGGAACAGATATCGGCGCTTTAGTTTGCTTTAAAATATTTAAAAGACTACTTTTAATGATTGTTTTTCTACCTAACATATCAAAATTATATCATACAAAAAAATCAGTCTCAACAAGGTTGCTAATGCAACAATGTTGCAATATATAGGAAAAAACGTTATTTTATAATTATATGACTATCACAATGAATCCCCAAGAAAGTACTGGTCCAGTTCAATTAAAAATTGATCCAAATAAATCAACTACAACTACACAAAGCCAAGAGGCAAATACATGCTGCAAGAATTTATTGGATTGTTCTTTATTTTTTAATTTAACAAAAAATTTACCAAACTGGGAGTGCACTACTTCTCTTTTTAGTTGTTGTAACGGAAACAATGCTAAGCTTGATATAGAAAGTGAAATAGATCTTACCTCCGAAAAAAAAGTAAATGGAAAAACACAAACACAGGAAAAAACAACAAAAGAAACAACAACATCATTAATTGAAAAGATAAAAAGTAATATACAAAAAAAACATTCTAACGAAATAAATGAAAAATCAGATAAACTACAAGCAAAAATCAATGTTGATGCATTTTC
>CAXFGY010000110.1:0-4390 GCA_964002605.1 uncultured Candidatus Marinamargulisbacteria bacterium | reverse complement strand
ATGGTTTACCAATACTTTCACGCCGATGACACGTCACTAATATAATCTCTTTTTGAATTTCAATTTGCTTTTCTTCTATTATTTTTTGATAATAAGCCTGATTATCCACTACTTTTTTGAGGCCCATATTTAATGCATCAATGCCCGAATTACCCACCACAAATAACTGGTTTTCTAGAATATTTTCTTGTAATAAATTCTGCTTCGCTACTTTTGTTGGCACAAAGTGATAATCAGCAAGCACACTAATTAACCGTCGATTGGCTTCTTCTGGAAATGGTAATAATACACTATGACTTCGTAAACCTGCTTCAATGTGTGCCACTTTAACTTGATGATAATAGGCTGCTAGCGCCCCCATAAAGGCGGTTGTTGTATCCCCTTGGACCATTACAAGATCCGGTTTAATTTCCCCTATTTTTTTAGATAGCTGATCGATACACCGACTTGATAAATGAGCTAATGATTGATTCTCTGTCATTAATTCCAAACTGATGTTGGGTTCAATTTCAAAGAACGTTAAAACAGACGCTAATAACTCTTTATGCTGCCCGGTCACACACACCACAATTTTGACTGCCTTATCAGTTTTAAATTGCTTAATAATAGGCGCCAGCTTTATTCCTTCCGGTCGTGTCCCAATAATGACCATTATGGTTCGTGTTTTTTGATTCATTGATACTTATCCTTTTCGACATTATTTTATGATATTTTAGTGATTGATGATAGTCCTCGCAAATATGACTTGAGTTTAATAAAAATAATCGTTTTTCATAAAATCAGCCAATTATAACTACTTTTCATAGACAATACGTATTTTTCATGAGATACTTTTAAACGTGATTAATCGTCCTTTACCTGAAACTGGTGCCACATTGGCAGGTTATGCGATGCTAATTAACCGGTATTCATTGTGTGTCCCGTTACCGACTAACTTATCTGCAATTAGTTCCAAACATACCAAATATGAAACCGATCACTGGTACGTGTTTACACCCCGACATCACCCTGATGATACGTTATATGGGCACTTAGTATTTGCTTTACGCTATGAAGGACTAGATTTAGCAGTCTTAAATGCTTTATTTACAGTAATTAATGAAACTGATATAGAAACAGCTATTCAATTAGAGCCCAATGGAAGCTACGCTCGCCGTATTTGGTTTCTATATGAGTATTTACAAAATAAGTCCTTATCAATTCCTGATCTCAAGCAAGGTAATTTTGTAGATCTGATTAATCCGAAACATCACTATCCTGGTCCCTCTCGACCATCAAAACGGCATCGTATTCGCAATAATTTACCCGGGGTTAAAAACTTTTGCCCATTAATCCGTCGAACACCTCGCTTAGATCACCTCATTGAACAAAATCTATCTGAACAAGTCCGTGAAAACATTGGTAATATCCACCCCGATATTTTAATGCGTGCTGCTTCATTTTTATTACTTGAAGACTCAAAAGCCTCTTATGCCATTGAAGGTGAATCTCCTCCTCATAACCGAGCAGAACGCTGGGGACGGGTAATTGGTAAAGCCGGTCAAACTCCGCTTTCCAAAGCCGAGTTAGAGCGCTTACAACGCGAAGTAATTGTAGATGCCCGTTTTATGCATATGGGTTATCGAACTGAAGGTGGCTTTATTGGTACTCACGATCGTAGTACAGGACTCCCAATCCCTGATCATATTTCTGCAAAAACACAGGATTTAGATCAATTAATGAATGGACTCATCGACACCGTCAAACTGCTTAAAGACAGTGATTATCCGCCTGTCTTATCTGCTGCCTTGATTGCCTTTGGGTTTGTATTTATTCATCCATTTGAAGATGGCAATGGTCGACTCCATCGTTATTTATTACATCATGTACTATTAGAGACCGGATTTACGCCACCGGGGATTGTATTTCCAGTGTCTTCTATAATCTTAGAGCGACTTTCGGATTATCGATCTGTCTTGGAGTCATATTCTAAGCCACGGCTGTCTTATATTGAATGGCGTCCGACTGAAAAAGGAAATATTGATGTCACTAATGATACATTTGATCTTTACCGATTCTTTGATGCAACCCGTCAGGCAGAATTTTTATATAATTGTGTTTCTGAAACCATTACTCATGTTCTGCCTTCAGAAGTCCGCTACCTTCAAAAATATGACCTAATGAAAACCTTTATTAATCAGTATATTGATATGCCAGACCGTACCGCTGACCTACTCATTCGATTTTTACATCAAAGTAAAGGCAAATTATCGAAACGCGCAAAGGATAATGAATTTTCAGCACTGTCAGATGATGAAATCACTGTTTTTGAAACAAAATTTAACGATATTAGTAATAGTTTATAAAATCGTTATAATATAAAGGGTATGTCATCCCATCGATCAAATTATTATTCCTCTAGTGTTATTTTATTAACGCAACTATTTTACCCAGAAATGATTTCTACGGGTCAAACAATGACTGAATTAGCTGAAGAATTAGTCCGCCAAGGGGTGACTGTAGATGTCATTTGTGGCCCTCCCACTGTGACTCAACCAGCGTCTTGCCCACCCAAAAAAATGACTTATAACGGGATCTCAATTCATCGTGTATGGGGGACTCAGTTTCCTAAACTTAATTTCTTGGGTAAATTGATTAATCAACTTACCTTTGCACTGGGGGTTATTATTTTTTTACTGACCCACCGTGTTTCCTCACCAATTATTGTGAATACAAACCCCCCTTTTTTAGCTTGGATCTGTGCATTATTCCGACGATTGGGAGGGCCAAAGTTTATTTATTTGGTCTTTGATATCTATCCTGACACTGCGATTGAATGTGGCGTTCTCTCAAGAAAAGGAGTGACTGTACAAATTTGGCGGCTCATCAATAAATGGACCTATAAATACAGCCAAAAAATCATCACCATTGGTCGCTGTATGTCTGAACGTATTAGGCCTGAACTCAATAATACATCGCTCCATAAACTTTACGAAACGCATATCTGGGCCGATGATTCGTTATTATCATCGACTCAAACCGATACCTTTCGACCAGAATGGGGTCTTCAAGATAAATTTGTGGTTTTATATTCTGGGAATATGGGCCGTTTTCATGATATGGAGACAATCATGGATGCTGCGGCTCTATTAAACAACAATACAAATATTCAATGGGTCTTTGTAGGTGATGGCTATCAAAAACAATGGTGCCAAAATTATGTAACGTCTCGTTCATTATCTAATTGTCATTTTTATCCCTATGTTGATAAATCTGAATTACCCAAATTACTGGCTACTGCCGATGTTGGTTTAGTCAGTTTAAATCCAAGTCAATGGGGCTTATCCGTACCATCAAAAGCAATTGGTTTGATGGCTGCAAGTCGCCCTACTATTGCGGTCATGCCTCCCAAAAGTGAAATCGCTCAACTGATTACCCAATATCACTGTGGGTATGTGGTCCCCAATGGAAATAGCACAATATTGGCACGCGGAATCACCCAACTTTACGATTCACCAGATACGGCAAAAAAAATGGGCCAAAACGCCCGTCAATTGATTAATACATCTCATACCCTGTACCATACAGGCAAGTTTTTTAAGAAATCACTTTATTTCCCCTGAATATATAAATTTAACTTTTAATTACCAATTTTTTGAATTAAAGTATAATTAATGAACTCAAAAATCATAAAAAAGATTAACTTTATAAGCACTATTACAAAAAAAAAAGCTCAATAGATTGAAATACACAAGCCAGGATGAACCGAATATGGCGGCGACTGAATCAGAACAAGAAAAATTAAATCACCTTCAAAGAAATAACACATTATTTAAATCTGTGGGATTAGCATTCCAAGATTTAGTTATAGCTGAGACGGTAATGCATGATTGATAACTCTAAGAAAAATTTTATACATTGAACATATCTGTTGTAATACCATCTTATAATCGAAAAGAATTTCTTAAAAGATCAATCGATTCTGCCATTAATCAAACAAAAAAGCCTTTTGAGATAATCGTTGTTGATGATGGTTCGACAGATGGAACAGAAACAATGATTAAGAGTGATTATGATTTTGTAAAATTTATCAAGCAAAAAAATAAAGGTGTAAGTGCCGCTAGAAATATTGGAATTAAAGTTTCAATTGGAGAATGGATTTGTTTTTTAGATTCAGATGATGAATGGAAAAAAGACAAGTTAGAAAAACAGATTATTGCTATGAAAAGTAATCCGGGTTATAAGTTCTTTCATTCCAATGAAATATGGATAAAAAATGGAATAAGGATAAATCAAAAGAAAAAGCATAAAAAATATGGCGGTGATATATTTGACAAATGTTTAGATATGTGCAGGATATCTCCTTCTTCTGTTATGATTGATAAAACTGTATTCGATGAAGTAGGAAATT
>CAXFGY010000109.1:0-4482 GCA_964002605.1 uncultured Candidatus Marinamargulisbacteria bacterium | reverse complement strand
TGCCAGATGACGGCATAAACGAGGTCCAAATAAGAAAAAAGGAACAATTAGTTCGGCAACATGATTAAATATAACCCCAACTTTCAAAATAGGAACGGGCAGATGATGAAAAAACCAACTGAGTGGATTGGGAATGGGTTGTGTTTCAAAGTGATAAACAAGGGCCGTTAAATCAGTCCAAACAGCATCCCCACGTAGTTTGATTAAACCAGCACCAAACATATTACGAAATAACACCCACAACAATAACACCATAATAAGCTTAGGCGGCGCATGATGCGCTGGAAACCACTGTAAATTCCAAAATGGATATAAAAATATACTTAAAAACCCTGTTTCTAATAACAAAGACTCCCACCCATAACCATAAAACACTTGACCAATATGAACAAAAGACAGATATAAAACCCATAGTATTAACATGGTAATCCCATTGGATAAACCTAAAACAACGGCTGCCGATAAAATAACAAACGCTAACGCAAAAAGCCACATTAATTGATCTGAAATATGAACCCAAAATAAAGTTGGGTGCTGTAACATTGCAACCCATTTTGATGAAAAGTTCTTATTAAGCTGTTGTAAAAATAACTGGGCAGGAAGCAACCCATTTTGACCTATTAATGGCTTAAATTGATTAAATAAACTTAAAAACGCAACAAAATAAATCACCCCTAATGCTCTTAAAAAAACAAACCGAGTTAACCAAAATTCTTGTCCCCACCACTTTTGAAATCCTGTCAGTAATACTGTAGATACGCTGTCTAAAGTAATCATGATGGTAATAATTGACTAAATTCTTGTTCATTTAAAATCGTAATGGTGACTGTTTTTGCATTTATTTTCTCTGCTTTTACTAACTTCGAGCCTGGATTTTCACCAACAATCAAATACGTTAACTTTTTAGTAACCGATTGAACCACTGTTCCCCCATTATCTTTAATTAATGCTTCAGCTTCTGATCGTTTATATGCAGATAATGTCCCTGTAATTAAAAATGATTGGCCGCTTAAAGGACCGTCATGATTTACAATCACATTTTTGGGATTAATTCCAAATTCATCTAATTGTGTAATAATTGCAATAAAATTTTCATCCTGAATCGCCGCAATAACAGCAGTCGCTATTTTAGGTCCAATCCCCTCTATTTCAATAAGCTCATCGTAAGTGGCAAGTTGTAATGCTGATAATGAAGAATAACGCTGCGCAAGCAATTGTGCTGACTGCTCCCCTACAAAAGCAATTCCTAATCCAAATAATAATCGATGAAGGGGTTGTGTTTTACTCGCTTGAATTGCAGATAATAATGCAGTTGCTGATTTTTCAGCAAAACCAGGTAACCGTAACAGTTCCTCCATAGATAAGCTATAAAGATCAGGTAAACAAGTCACTTGTTTGTCATCAACCAATTTTGCAATCACTTCTTTGCCAAGACCATCAATATTCATGGCTTTGCGACTCACAAAATGACTTAACTGCGCCTTAAAACGAGCCGGACAATGTGGGTTTTGACAACGATATGCCACTGCGTCAGCTTCTTGAACAATCGAAGACGCGCATTCCGGACAGTGTTGGGGGATTTCAAATGGAATGGCGTTCGGCTTTGCTACTGCACGTCGAATAATTTTAGGAATTACATCCCCCGACCGGACCACAACCACATCATCCCCAATTTGAATCCCTAAGCGTTTAATTTCGTCCATATTATGTAAAGTCGCATTAGAAATGGTTACTCCTGCAAGTGATAACGGCTGTAACTGTGCAACAGGAGTTAAGACACCCGTACGGCCTACTTGAATATCAATCCCATTTAATTGTGTAACGCCTTCTGCTGCAGCAAATTTATAAGCAACTGCCCAACGCGGTGCTTTCACTGTCATCCCCAATTGATCTTGATAATCTAACCGATTAACTTTAATGACCCCCCCATCAATTTCATAAGGATAGTCCCAGCGTTCTTGATCAATAGACTGTGCGGTTTGCGCTAATGTTGCGACCTTAGTTGTTACCACTAAACCCGGGTTCACTGGAAAACCTAATTGATCCAATTGGGTCATCATTTCAGAATGCGTTTTGATACCATCCATAATCCCTTGATAAATCATAATATCAAGCTGTCGTGATGCCGTTACTTTTGAATCAAGTTGACGCATTGAGCCTGCCGCAGCATTACGGGGGTTGGCAAACTTATCGGTTAATTGTGCAAATTGACTTTTTCTCATATAGACTTCACCGCGCACTTCTAACGTAATCGACTTTGCAAGTACCAATGGTAATGAACGAATGGTTTTAACATTTTCAGTAACCAATTCACCCGTCTTACCGTCACCCCGTGTTGCTGCTGCAACGAGTTGACCCTTGTCATAATGAATTGCAACCGCAATGCCATCAACTTTAGGTTCAATACAAAATTCAACAGCGGAGGTATTAAGTGTCGTATAGACACGCTGACAAAACGCGTCTAATTCAGCTGAATTAAACACATTCCCTAAAGAAGGGAGTATTGAATGATGCGTAAATGAATCAAATGCGTTTAGTGGGGCTGAACCAATATGTTGAGTTGGTGAATTGGGGTCAATTAATAATGGGTTATGTGTTTCAAATGTAACCACTTGTTGGTATAACTGATCATATTCTGTATCCGAAATAATCGGAGCATTTTGATGATAGTAATATTGGGCATGACGATTCAGTGTTTGAACCAGTTTGACATACTCCTGATGAGATAGCATTACTGAAAATAAAATGTTACCCATTGGGTAACGATCATAATGTATTTGGCAAGTGGGACAAATAACAATTGTGCAATAAGTAATGTGCCTATAATTTTACCCAATTGTAAAAAAAAGACCACTGAACGCACATCGGATTCAGGACGCTGACCATTAACAGCTTGATCAGTCACCCGAGCGCCTGGCGGATCTACAAAAATAGTAAACATAATCGTCGCCATCCCATTTACAATCCCTGATAATTGAATTGCAGTAGACCGAAATTCAGGATTATAAGCACCCGCTAATAATGAACACAGTACACCAATGCAATATATTGAAGTAACGATAATATTCATAATTAAAAATTGTAAAGGGATATTTTTGAGTGATAATGATTTGATCATCGCAAATTTAGGAAAATGAATTTGTTGCGCCATTTTAAATAATGAAGCAGGTTTAAGGGCATAGCCAACCACTTTGGGAATAGACCCTACAATTAAAAATCGTTTAATAGCATGTTGAAATAAACGCACCATCGTAGGGGTTAATAAACAACCCATCATGGCACCGGCAGAGGCAGCTAAAATAATGGTTCTAAATTGATATTCAAGCTGAGTTAATGCAATTGCTGACCCGTCTATAATTGTAAAATCAACCATTGCACCTAATAGTGGGGCTTGAAACATATTAGACAAACGCGAAATCAGTAAAGTACTGGTGACAAAAGCCATGGCAATCGCAATTTGTCGAGACCGGACCCCTGCGAGTCTCATACAATATGCAAGCCCTTCTGTCATATGAATGATAAATGTAAAAAAGCAAACAATATAAACCGGTGATAGTGATAGCATAACTTAAGAATTAGTATAATGTATTTTAGGTCAGGCTGACAAATTACAGGATATGGTTTAAGGTTTTTTCTTGCAGTTCTAACTATAATCAAGTAGACTTTTTCACTTGTCGGGGTGTAGCGCAGCCAGGTTAGCGCACCTGTTTTGGGAACAGGGGGTCGGAAGTTCAAATCTTCTCACCCCGACCAGTCAATATATTTCGCTTTTAATTCATGATTCCTAAGTGTTTTTTATATAAAACTAAAAGAACAGCAAAAAATTAAGCGTGTATTGGAGGGATGTTGAATTATGTATAATATTGAAGGTCTATTAATTATTATCAGTCTTGTTTTAATTGTATTATTTATTATAGGAAGAGAAATTGCGTGTTGGTATTGGAAAATAAATGATATAACAACTACTTTAGCACGCATAGATGATAAATTAAGTAAAATTATAAATCCTAATTCTACAGAAGTAAAAGAAACAAATATAAACAAACCACCTATTGATTCTGTTAGAGCATATAAGACAAATAATGGATAATAAAAATAACCATGTCTTGGATAGGTGTAAAGGAAGGTAATATATTTATTATGTTAAATACCTAAATGAGGTATGTGAGCGAAATAAGTCTGGTATTTTATATTTGGATAGCTCATCAAAATTTGCCGAGTTATAGCTGATGAATGTATCTTTATTAAGCTCTCTATCATTTTTGGGAAGTATTCTTTTACCTACATTTGATTGAGCTTCTAAAAATTCATTATACTTCATACCAAAAAAGCAGCCCTCTATATGAGGGACTAAATTATAAGTGCTCCATTTTAATATATTGTTAAGTTTTTCAAGATTTAATTCATGAAATGAAAATCCAAGAAAATATAGTTTTTTAGGTTCCTTTATACCATTTATTAAATGGTTATCTATTTCCTCAG
>CAXFGY010000108.1:0-4583 GCA_964002605.1 uncultured Candidatus Marinamargulisbacteria bacterium | reverse complement strand
TGTTTATTCTTTTTTCACTTTTTATTTACTTTTTATTAAAAAACAGTTAATTTAACTCTTTTTATATATTATCGTATTTTGTATTAAATAAATTTTAATACAATATTACTACTTTAGTATATTATCGATTTTTTTGGAGAAATGTTGCAAATAAATATATTGATATTTTCTAATGTATTACAATTGTCTCGTAAACAACGTACTATATTGAAAAGAAATTCCACAAAAATTTTATATCAGAAAATAAAATAATACACAAAAATAAACATGCGCTACAAAAATATTATTCAATCCATAAGTTAACTAAAAATACTTACTATGATAATAAGATCCCGTTAATTTTGAAAAAAACCATCCATTATGATAAAATACGCTAAATAAAAGTAAGTTATTGAAATAATAAAAAGGAAATACAACTATGAAAAAAACAACATTATTAGGCATCATATGCATTGCAGTAATTGCCATCATCATATTATTAAAATTTAATCCCCAAGCAAACTTTACAAATTCTAAAGAAGGTTCCAGCTGTTGTGCCTCAAAAACAAGTTGCTCAACAACATCCAAAACAAATAAAGAAACACGTTCTTGTTGTAGTACAAAAAAAGAAAAATCTCAAACAGAAACACACTCACACGAATCACATTAACCAATCACTTAAACACTAAGGTATAAGTAAAAAGAGGGACTGGGGAGGGTCATAACTCATGAAACTATCAAGAAAACTGATTAAAAAATACAATATCAATGGACCACGTTACACTAGCTACCCTACCGCACCAAATTGGAAAACAACATCAAATGATACCCACTATAAAACCCATCTTCATTCCCTAAAATCAAACCAAAAACCACTCTCACTATACATCCATATCCCCTTTTGTGAAAAACAATGTTACTTTTGTGGTTGTAATGTCATTATCAAAAAGAAAAAAGACGAATTTGGAGACACTTATCTCAATTATATTGAAAAAGAATGCCAACTTATTACACAATCTCTTGGTAAAAATCACCCCGTGAACCAAATCCATATTGGTGGAGGAACCCCTTCCTATTTATCAAACAAACAACTTACAAAACTAAACAAAATACTTAATACCTACTTTGATTGCCAATCTATGCATGAATATTCAATTGAAATTGACCCCCGCTTATTTGAAAGTGACCGATTAACCCATCTCAAAAGTATAGGAATCAACCGTCTCTCATTTGGAATACAAGATTTTGATAAAACAGTACAAGATGCCATTAACCGTCACTATAAAAGCACTGACTTTAGCGAACTGCTCTCAACAGCACGTCAATTATCATTTTCTTCAATCAATGTTGACCTCATTTATGGCTTACCCAACCAAAGCAAACCTAATTTCAAAAACACACTTAACACCATTATTTCCCAAAAGCCAGATCGTATTGCCTTATATAGTTTTGCCTATTTACCCAATCTCATTTCTCATCATCGACTCATTAAACAAAATACCCTCCCCTCACCCAAAGAAAAAATAAATCTTTATCTAACAGCTCAAAACTTATTTGAAAACAATGGCTACCAATCTATTGCAATGGACCACTTTGCATTAAAAACCGATGAACTCGCCACTGCATTTAAAAATGGAACAATGGCCAGAAACTTCATGGGATACACCACACTCAATACAGAAAACTACCTTGGTATTGGGGTATCCTCAATTGGCTACGCACATCATGCCTTTTTTCAAAACACAAAAGATTTAAAAACCTATTACAAACAATTGGATCAAAACAAACTCACCACACACAAAGAATCACTATTATCAAAAGATGATATTATTCGCCAATGGGTTATTTTTCAACTAATGTGTAAATTTAAATTAGATAAATCACAGTTTAACACCAAATTTAATATCGATTTTGATGCTTACTTTAATAATGAACACCCTCATTTAAGCCACTGTGAATCAGAAAAACTGCTCATTAATAATGACATTATTACGGTATCAGAACTGGGTAAGCTATTTATACGTAATATTTGCATGGGATTTGATAATTATTTAACATCTCATCAAAAAACAACTTTTTCTAAAACAATTTAACTTCACATTTTTGTCATTCAATGTAACAATAACGCTCTTATGAAAAATGAAAAAGTCAGAAACATTGCAATTATTGCCCATGTTGATCATGGAAAAACAACACTCGTCGACCAACTATTTAAACAAAGTGGCATGTGGCGTGATAATCAAGTTGTTGAAGAACGATTGATGGACTCAATGGACCTTGAAAAAGAACGTGGTATCACGATTAAATCTAAAAATGGTGCATGTATATACAAAGACCATCAAATTAACATTATTGATACGCCTGGACATGCCGACTTTGGTGGAGAAGTCGAACGGGTTCTTAAAATGGCAGATGGCGCTCTATTTTTAGTCGACGCAGCAGAAGGCCCAATGCCCCAATCTTATTTTGTACTCAAAAAAGCTATTGCACTCAGCTTACCAGTCATTGTAATTGTCAATAAAATTGACAAACCAGCGGCCCGACCGGATTGGGCAGTCGATCAAGTTTTTGATCTGATGGCATCACTCAATGCCCCAGACCACATTTTAGATTTCCCTGTCATTTATGCCTCTGCAAAAGATGGCACAGCAACTAAAGATATCAACGTTCCCAATGCTGACATGTCTCCAATATTAGATCAAGTCATTACTAGTATCCCCGCTCCCGAAGGAGATGATACTGCCCCACTTGAATTATTAATTTCAGCAATCAGCTATTCTCAATTTGTAGGTCAATTAGGGGTGGGAAAAATTACAGCTGGTTCCTTAAAAATTAATCAACCCATTGCCATAGCATTAAATGGAGAAATTATTGAAAAATCCAGACTAACCAAATTATTTATGTTTGACAGTAACACTCAAAAAGAAGTATCAGAAGCAACAATAGGCGATATTGTTGCTATTGCAGGTTTAGAAGGCATTCGAGTTGGCCAAACCATTACTGACCCTGAAACACCTGTATTTTTAGAAGGAATTAAAATTGATCCTCCCACAATATCTGTTAATATCATTCCTAATGATTCCCCATTTGCAGGCAAAGAAGGTGAATTTGTTACCTCAAACCAAATCAAAGATCGCCTATATAAAGAACTACTAACAGATGTTGCTCTTAAAATTAATCCATTAACAACAGAAACTGGCTACAAAGTATCCGGTCGTGGGGAACTTCATTTATCAATTTTAATTGAAAAAATGAGACGAGAAGGCTATGAATTTCAAGTGTCTCGACCAACGGTACTTTATCAAGAAAAAAATGGCCAACAACTTGAACCATATGAAAAGTTAACGATCGACGTAGCAGATGAATATTCAGGAAAAGTAATTGAAACATTAGGTACACGTAAAGGGCAGTTATCAGAAATGACACAAGATAGTGGCATGACACGTCTGATTTATATAATACCTACCCGAGGATTATTAGGTTATCAATCTGAGTTTATGGCGATTACCAAAGGATTAGGTGTAATGAATTATGTATTTGATAGCTATCAAGTACATAGCGGAAATATTAAAAGCAGGCAAAATGGCGTAATGATTTCAACTGAACCTTGTGAAACCGTTGCCTATGCCTTATTTAACTTACAAGAAAGAGGACGGCTTTTTATGGGTGCCGGAGAATCTGTCTATGAAGGTCAAATCATAGGTGAACATAGCAGAGATAATGACCTAGTCGTAAATCCAGGAAAAGGAAAAAAATTAACCAATATGCGTGCATCTGGGTCAGATGAAAATGTCGTTTTAACACCACCAACTATTTTAAGCCTAGAACAAATTATATCCTATATTACCAATGATGAGTTAGTTGAAATAACACCAAAGTCTATTCGAATTCGAAAACGCCTATTAAAAGAATCTGACAGAAAACGTGCAAAACAAATTTAAAAAATTAACTAGTCAAAAAAGACCGATTACACTAAAATAAAGGCATATGACAAAACCTTATAAGCGAATATTACTAAAGTTAAGTGGTGAAGCTTTTAAAGGAGAACGAGATTACGGAATTGACCCACAGTTCTTAGTTTATCTCGCCAATGAGATTAAAAAAGCAGTTGACTGTAAAGCAGAAATAGCAATTGTTATCGGCGGAGGTAATATCTTTAGAGGACTATCAGCATCAGCCAATGGAATGAACCGGGTAACTGCAGATTATTCAGGAATGTTAGCCACCATTATGAATGCACTATCTTTACAAGATGCCCTTAAAAAAGTAGAAATCCATTCTCGAATACAAAGTGCCCTCCATGTCAATGAGGTCTGCGAACCCTACATCCAACAAAAAGCCAATCGACACCTAGATAAAGGTCGTATCGTTATTTTTGCAGGGGGTACAGGAAATCCATTTTTCACAACTGATACAACAGCATCATTACGAGCTGCAGAAATCAATGCTGATGTGATATTCAAAGCAACTCAAGTTGATGGTGTATACGATGATGATCCCAAAAAAAATTCAAATGCCCAAAAACATGATAAATTAACTTACATGGAGATACTCCAAGATAAACTAAAAGTAATGGATAGTACCGCATTATCATTAAGTATGGA
>CAXFGY010000107.1:0-4661 GCA_964002605.1 uncultured Candidatus Marinamargulisbacteria bacterium | reverse complement strand
CGAAATTGGATTGGTAAAAGTATAGGAACTGAAGTTAAGTTTAAAATAATTGATGTTCCTAATTCATGTTCAGATACTTTATCTGTTTTTACGACGCGTCCTGATACATTATTTGGTGTTACTTATGTTGTATTAGCTCCTGAGCACCCTTTAACTCTTGAATTAGTAAAAGGCCAAAAAAATCAAAAACAGGTTGAGGCGTTTGTACACTCTATTATGAGAAGGTCTTCGCTTGATCGTACAGATGATAGTAAAGAAAAAAAAGGGTTATCCTTGGGGTATAATGTGATTAACCCTGTTAATGGAGAAACAATACCGCTTTACATAGCGGATTATGTATTAATGGATTATGGAACGGGTGCGGTTATGGCGGTACCCGCTCATGATCAGCGAGATTTTGACTTTGCGATTCAGCATCACTTGCCAATAAAGCAAGTGATTCAACCTAATAACCAACAATGTGATGCTGAAATTCCATTAGACTGTGCGTATACTGGTTTAGGAAAACTGATTAATTCTGAATTGTTTAATGGGATAGATAATGAATCTGCAAAAACACAGATTACTGACTGGTTAGTGAAACATAAGCAAGGTCAACAAAAAGTAATTTATAAATTAAGAGATTGGCTCATTTCTCGACAACGGTATTGGGGTACCCCGATTCCGATGTTGATTGATGAAAATGGAGACTATATTCCAGAAGAGATTGATAATTTACCGATTATGTTACCTAAAGATATTACATTTAATGGTCAAGGTAATCCATTGGCTCAGTCTGAATCATTTAAACAAATTAATCGTGATGGTAAATATTATTGTCGTGAAACTGATACAATGGATACTTTTGTTGATTCATCATGGTATTTTTTACGTTATTGTGATCCTACAAATCAACAATTGCCGTTTTCAAAAGAACATACCGATTATTGGATGAATGTTGATCAGTATATTGGGGGTATTGAGCATGCTGTATTACATTTGCTTTACGCACGATTTTTTACTAAAGTGTTAAGAGATCTTGGTTTTACATCAATAGATGAACCCTTTGAACGATTACTTTGTCAGGGGATGGTGATTAAGGATGGGGCTAAAATGTCTAAATCATTAGGCAATACAGTTGACCCTCATTATATCATAGAAAAATATGGTGCTGATACCGCTCGTGTTTTTATTTTATTTGGAGCGCCTGTTGAACGAGATTTAGAGTGGTCTGACCAAGCCATTGAAGGGGCTTATCGTTTTTTAAAACGTATTTATCGATTAGTCTCAGAACCATCTGTATTTCCGTTAAAAAATGAGACTATAGTTGAACAATTTCGTCATAAAACAATCCATTCTGTTACTCAAGATATTAATCGTTTTAGTTATAATACGGCAATCAGTCGCCTAATGGAGTTTGTCAATACACTGTATCAATATGGGATTACTCAAATCGCATTGGAAAGCTTATTACAACTATTAGCCCCATTTGCACCTTTTCTTGCAGAAGAAGGCTGGCATTTGTTAGGAAAAAAGGGATCTGTTCATCAAAGCCAATGGCCTTCTTTTAACCCTGATCAACTTGAAGATAATGTTGTCACTATCGTAGTGCAAGTCAATGGTAAGTTACGTCATAAAATGACTGTGAAAAAAAATATTGATCAGAAAGAATTAGAAATGCTTGCACTTAATTCAAAACGAATTCAAGATTTTACGATTAATCGTGAGATTAAAAAAATAATTGTTGTTTCTAATAAGTTAGTTAATATTGTTGTTTCTTAATTTCATGGGATTGTCGTAAAACAGAAAAACGTGATCGATTACGATGTTGCCAACGTTCTAAGATTTACAATTTATCGCTTGAGGTAGTGGTGGAGAGCTACATAAAAAGGCTAATTTTGTGAAGATTAGGTGTTTCGGGACAGCGCTTTAATGAACATTTAAAAAATAGAAATTTTTAGTCAATATTTAATGACGTCTATTTAGTCTTTATTACTTTGAAATGATCTAAAATCATAACATATTGATTAAAAACGTATTTTTTATTTCCACTTGTTAATTTTAATACTTTAGTTTTACCAGTTATTTTTAATTGATTACCATTACAGTATGAGTATAATTTTGCTTTTAAGTGCGGTTGGTTTTTAAAAGATAAGTATATTGGGTACCCTTTTTTAGGCGTTACTGTAATCTGTGCAAATGGTAATGAACCGACTAAAGCGCATTTTCCAGTTACTGAAATGACTTTTTCTTTTGCAATATAATCATGAAAATAATCTTTTTGACATCCACTTAATAGTACAATTGCAATTAAGATTATTGTAATGTTAAGCCATTTTTTTTGATGATAAATAGGTGAAAGTATATTGTATTTCATAGTATTATTTAATCCGATAAAATCGTATATTATCATCTGAATTACTAGGTATAAAATTTCCCACATTATACGATAATGGTAAGTTTGCAATAATACGTCCGCCAGGAGAAATTGATTTACTGGTCCTATTTTTAATGAAGCTTTTTTTTGATGTTATTTGTTCATTTTTAAAGCCATCAACATCTTTAAATCCAAATTTACTGGGTTTTAGTCTGTTAATTATTGTTGCAATATGAAAAGAAGCAAGGATATCTTGAAAATTTACAAAGTCTTTACTGTTTGCTAAAAATACTTCTTCTATTCCTTTGTAAGTTGTATCTTGTTGGTTGTGAATTTGTTGGTAGATAGAATTTGTTGAATGAATTCTTAGGTATTGAAAAAACAAATATACATATGAATAATGTTGTGGAACATGGTTTGTTCCCCAGCCAATTAAACCCACATTACCATCACGGATATTACTATTAGTAAAGTTATTTAAACGATGTGATTGATGTTTATTATTATCTAAATTTTCTAATACTGTCATATGGTGTGCTGCGGCTTCTGCTAATCCTTCTTCAATCCAAACATCGAACGCTTGATGTCCATTAAACCGTTGTGTTATATGATAACTTAATAGATGTTGGTATTCATGGGCAATGGTTTGTTTATTAAGGGTATCCTGATTTGTTAAAAGTGTTTTATTTATATTTAAGTAAATTATTTCTTTGCCAATATAAGGATAACTTGTGTTAAATTCATTATTATAATTTTCTAATGAAATTTTATCTAATAAATCTGATCTATTGACATACCCTAAATATTTTGGGAAATCATAATATAAAATAATATAGCTATTATTTTCATCAACATCACAACGTGGATCTAGTTTACCTGTGCTATTCGGTTTGCAGCTAGGTACAAATTCTTTAGCAATTTCTGTTACTGTTTTGCTACAAAATTCATTTAAATCATTAAAGTTAATTGTTGTGTCAACATTGCTCTCATCTTCAACAAAAATTAAACAATTAGATTGTTTAGATCCGGTATATTTTTGTTGTGTTGCACTTATATTATTGGTACCGCTTGATGATTTTAAGAATACTTGAAAAGTATATTGATTTGTTTCACTCGTCACTTGTGTTTGAGCCGTCATTGTTTGCATACTAAATGTAAAATGATTTGAAAAGTTAATTTGATTAAAGTGATGTTGTGGGATATCAGGAATAGAAGTATGTTTGGTATTAGTTGAGATCATATTTAATGAATTATTATTAAAGTTAAGATCAGGTAGATTGCTAAGTGGACCTGTTTGTTCGGGGGAGGCAGTTGCGTTTGGATTAATATTTATTCCGATTAATAAATTATAATTTTGGTCTGGTAGAGCGATATCAATCACTTTTTCATGTTCTTCAATAGATGTCTCTGAATCCGTACTAAAATATCCACAACCTGTTATCATACTCATTATAAGACTTAATAGTAATATGGGGTTTAAGAATAACTTCTTCATTAGGATAAATTTGTTTCATATGATTCAACAGAGTCACATGTACAAATTAAGTTTCGATCTCCAAGTGCTTGATTGACTCGATTTGCTGTAGGCCAAAATTTATTTTGTATCACATAAGATAGGGGAGCAAATGCAATTTCACGGGAATATGGATATGACCAATCTTGCTGAAACGCATCATATTGAGTATGAGGTGCATTTTTTAATGGATTATTATTGATTGGATAATGACCGCTTTCAATGGTTTTAATTTCTTCTCTAATTTGTATTAATGCATCACAAAAGCGATTTAACTCTGCTAAATCTTCGCTTTCTGTGGGTTCAATCATTAATGTATCTGTGACTGGCCATGATAAGGTCGGTGCGTGAAATCCATAATCCATTAATCGTTTTGCAACATCTTCAGCGGTTATTTTTGTTGTTTTTTTAAAAGGACGAATATCAATAATTAATTCATGTGCAACATAGCCATTTTCTCCAGTGAATAAACAATCATAATGATCATTAAGTCGATGTTTTATATAATTTGCATTTAAAATTGCAATTTTAGATGCTTTTGTTAGGCCGTCTCCTCCCATCATTTTTATATATGCATAAGATATTAATAAAATACTTGCACTGCTAAATGGTGTTGCTGCAATTGCACATTCAGGATAACTTGGTAAATAAGAAACAAGATGTTCAGCTACACAAATTGGTCCCATACCAGGTCCTCCGCCACCATGCGGAATACTAAATGTTTTATGTAAATTAAGATGACAAACGTCTGCACCTACAAGTGCAGGTGTTGTGAGGCCAACTTGAGCATTC
>CAXFGY010000106.1:0-4699 GCA_964002605.1 uncultured Candidatus Marinamargulisbacteria bacterium | reverse complement strand
CATTTGACTGTTTGGTTTAAATGCGTTAAAAACGAAGCAACATCTGAATTATAAAAGTAAGGATTACGACGACGACGATCTTTTTTGCTTAAATAACGGTTTTGATTCGCTAAAAGACCCTGCTCTAAAGGCGAATATGCGACAGTAAAGGCATGAGTAGGGATAACATCACGATGAATGGGGTTAAAATGAATTTGATGGGGGACAGGATCATCGATAGTCATATTAGAGACGCCCCAAAACCGAATCAAGCCCTCACTTTGAAATTGACATAATGTTGTTTTAACCTCTTGCCAAGTTAGTTTTGGATCAGGAGAATGGTAGGTAAATAAGTCGATATAATTGGTACCCAGTGCAAGTAGTGATTCTTCAAGGGTTTTGCGTAATGAACTTGCCGACGCATCATGGTAAACCTGTTTTCCCTGCCAACAGAGACCCCCTTTTGCTGATATAAAAATATCCTGACGGACGGTTTGGCACAGGGGCTTTAGTAATCGATCAGATTGACCATGGGCATAAAAATAGGCCGTATCAAAATGCCTAATGCCCAGTTCAAACGCATGTTGAATCACCGCTTGGCTTTCAGTATAATCACTTAACCCAAAATGCATTCCTCCTAAGACCCAAGTTCCGAGCCAAATATTAGGATATTTAGCGCAGTTAGAAAGGGGTAAATAAGTTGCATTAATCATTATTATTAATAGTATAACGAACTGGAATCAAAGCGTCATATAAAATGTAAACATTTAGCTGCGCCCATTAACGACATAGTAGGTGATATTAATGTCTTTTTTAAGAGACAACTTATGTGAGTCAATCAAACGATTATATTGCCATTAAGAAAAATCATTTTATTGCGTGACGTTTAGATGGTTATCATTGCGCTGTCGCAAAATGCCTAATCTTCACAATTTTCACCTTTGTTTGGTGCGCTGCACCACTTCCTCAGGTGATAAATTGCAAACCTTATGCCTTTGGCGACATCGCAATCAATCGATTTTTCCTGTTTTGCGACAGTCCCATCATTACTTATTCTTATCGCTTCTATTACTCATGCATAACTAAAAAGGGGGTACACATGAGCAAAAGGAGCGATAAGACAAAAAAGAGATTATTCAGAAAGATAATAAATTAAATCAAGAAATGTTGACTTCATTAGGGTCAGTAATGGCCGTTGTAGGTGTACTACTTGATTCAGACTCAGGTTTAATATCTGAAGGTAATAAGGTGGATAATAGGGGTAAATACTTTGATGCCATATCTTCAAAATTATCTTCAGAGATTTGATCTAGTTGATAAAATAATAAATCATTAAGCATATGAGAATGATCTGTTTGTTTCTGAAGGTTAGAGTAAGATGTCATCACAGCGGTTAATTGGAGATTTTCAGTAGAAAAATTTACTTGATAATTAGAGTCAGAATAAGATACTTTTGAATATGATATCGCAAGAGCAGAAACAGAGTAAGTATTAATTGAACTTGAATTTAATTGATCATGTAACAAATTACGTTTTTCTTTGAGTTTCTGTAAACGCTTAGTATCAAATTCTGAGTGACCTAAAAAGGAGACAAAGTGTTCAGCCACTTCAAGAATATGATCTAATAAATGTGATATTTTATTAATAGATAAAGAAGGTGTTATTTCTTGAGTATTTTGAATAGGAAAAGAGGGGTGTTGCACAGTAGCTGAATTTAAAGGTGCGTTTGAGAGAGGCATTAGTCTTTTTGATTGTGATAACGAATGAAACCCCATTGAGTCCATTTTTTCCGTAATTTTATCTTGAATTGATTGAAATACGCTTGCAAAGTTTCCTTGTGTTTCTGAAAGGAAGTCAGATGTACTTGGGGAAAGTTTTGATAGGGGCATATCGGAAGTCATTTTTTTGCTAGGATCAGTGTTTAAAAAAGGTTCAAATGTTGGTAGAAAATTCATGTATTAAACTCCCTTTAATTTTAATGTATTATCATTATCTACTTATAAAACGTTAAATGAAAAAATAAAAATGTATTGAAATATATTAATGTTTTTTAAATGATATGCTGTTTAAGTAAAAGGATTATCAAATTGATGAGGTTAAGTTCATTTCAAAAGTTTTCTACTTATATTTGGGAACCTCCCTATTCTTCAGAAACATGGGTAAGGGTGACATTGCCCTATTCAATGATTGAAGCCATATTAAAGTGTCAAAAATTAAAAAAGCAACCGACAACTCTGACAGTTGTTATTACAACATTAATTGGCCGTGCGATCATAAAGCATGCTGAGCTTAGTCGTTATATTAAGGGTAAAAAAATAGTGCAGAGTAAAGATATTGGTGTATTTTTGACAACGTATTTTAAATCAAATAGTGAAAACTGGGATGTTAATGGTATTCGAATCAATGATAGTCATCAGAAATCAATATCACAAGTGACTGCAGAAATCAAAAAAAAATCACGAGACATTAAACACGGGCATGATAAGCAAGTTAGACGATTTGTATGCTTAATTAACCGATGTCCGCATATTGTATTATCAATTTTAATTCCTTTTATAAGATGGTGTGTTTTTCGACTTGGTTTTAGAACAGAGAGATTGGGCTTACCTGGTAATCGCTTTGGGTCAATCATTATTACTCCGTTGCATGAATTTGGTATTGAAACAGCTAAAATTCCATTACATCATTTTTCTAATGCGTCATTTGTTGTAGCGATATGTAAACCGTACTGGCAGATGACAGAATCGGGTAAGCAGAAACAATTACCATTAGATATCACTTTAGACCATCGTGTTATCGACGGTAAAGTGAGCGCAATTATTTTAAAGACGATGTTAGCTGAATTAGCACAAATGGCTAAAGAGTAAAAACAGTGTTTTGATCAAAATAGTATTAAAAAGTAAAAATAACTGTTACCATAATAGGTATTTTTTTAAGGAAAAATAAATAAGGAGTAAAAATGCATTACATTACTAAATTTATACTTACTTTTTTTGTATTTATGGGGATTGATTTAATTTGGCTTGGAATCATTGCAAAGCCTTTATATCGATATTATATGGGTGATTTACTGAGGCCTGTTTTTTACTGGCCAGCTGCTGTATTATTTTATAGCTTATTTATTGTCGGCTTGATTATTTTTGCAATAGAACCCGCAATTATAGCTAAAGATATTAAAAAAGCGGTGGTTATGGGCGGCTTATTTGGGTTTTTTACGTATATGACCTATGAATTGACGAACTGGGCAGTATTAAAAAATTGGCCAGCAGGAATTGTCCCCATTGATATTCTTTGGGGCGTGATACTATCAGCATCAGTATGTGGTGTGAGTACCTACTTATATCTTAGGTTTTTATCATAAGAAAAATAAATATAATTATTTTTTAAATTCATCATTAAACGATAATAATTGACTAAAATAAATTATAATAAAGATATTTTATTTAAAAACTAATATTTGAGAAAATACCACCAATATAGTAGTATTCATATATTAATTTTTCGAATTTTAGTCATATACATTAAAAAATTGTGAGAAAATATAAATGGTAGCACCAGTAAAAAGTGATCATATTCTTTATTCCGCTCGTAATTTAAATCAAACGCCTGTAGCTAATACAGTATCATTAGAAGAAAAATCTGCAACTTGTTTAACAATTAAAACAATTGAAATTTTATTACAAAATGGTTTATTAGATTTTATCAACTCTAAAACAAATGATAATGAAGCATTTCAAAAGTTTTTAAAGATTACTTTTTTTGATTTAGTTAATAATGAAAAAGTTAATCAAGAACAAAAAAAAGAAATTGTTAATATTTTCCTTAATTCTGGTTTAGATGTGTTAGGTTCAGTCCATAATCTTGAACTACCAGGTTTTTATGGAAAAATAAACTCCAATGTGTTAGGAATCACTCTTACAAATCAAGTGTTATTTAATTTGTGTTTTACACACCTTAAAGACAAAATGAACCAAAAGTGTAATGATTTAGATTTCTTCAAACACATTGATGAACAATTAAAGCTTATTATTAGGCATATTAATCAAATATCGCCTAATTATGCAGTTGGTAGTGAAAAAAAAGATACGCTTCAAAGTAATCTAAAAACAGTTAGCAAAGTGCTTAAAGAAATTAATGACAAACTCAACAAAGAAAATTAATGAACTTTCATTTTTCACTATTATTAAAGATTCAACTTAATTATTATTATATTCTTTATAGTTATTAATAACAATTAGTAGTCTTTTCTAATTCGTTCATTATTTATAACTATAGACATTATTTTGTAACCAGAATTTTTTTAGGTTGTGGGTTTTTCACAGTCACCATTACAAGCAATATACAAAAATAAAACTGAATAGAGTAATGCTAATTCACCTTTATTCATAACAGGAATAAGCTGAGCACCAAGTTGAAATTGCCAATGAAACTGAATATACGCGACTGCCATCATACCACTTGCAAAAAAGGCAGCAATACGTGTTTTAATACAAAATGCGATACAAAGACCAGTCACTAGTTCAATGATTCCACCAATCCATAATTGTGATCCAACTGCGGGTTGAAAACTTCCCCATAGTCCAAATAATTTTTGGACACCATGAAACGCAAACATTAATCCGGAGACAACTTTAAGTATACAATATGCTTTTTCTTTATATTCTGATAATTTATTAAAGTGATGTAACATAAAATATCTCCTTTTTATTTAATTGTATTA
>CAXFGY010000105.1:0-4776 GCA_964002605.1 uncultured Candidatus Marinamargulisbacteria bacterium | reverse complement strand
GTAAAACACCCATATAAATAAATGAGTATTAATAAAACTAAATTTCTTTTCATAACGTGCTTATTAAAAAAACTGTGTGATTTACAACAAAAAAATTAGTGTGCAACTTTTTCCAAAAAATATCGACAATATTATAAATACTATAATAAAGAGTGCAAAAATGAAATTAAATATGCTTACATCAGTCTTGGTAGCCGCATTGACTCAACATCCAAATATATATATTGAAATTACAGGCTCTCGCGTTGTGCAAAGCGCACGAATAGCAGAACAAGCAACAGCAGCGCCATTAAGAGCAGCTTCAACAGCAGAACAAGCCCCAGAACAAGATAAATTTGAAGATATAGCCTTAAAGTTTGCTTCAATTTATGGTCATGTAGAAACTGTTAAAAAGTTATTAAATGATTATAAAGTTAATATAGATCATAAAGACAAGGATGGTTGGACAGCCTTAATGTATGCAGAAAAATATGGTCATCAAGAAGTTGTAGTCCTATTAAAAGCTGCAAAAGCACCTAATGATACAAAATAATAAAAGATCATATTTCTAATGTAATAATCTACAAAATTACAGTTAAATATATTGATATTTTCTGATGTATTAATATTCATTTGATAATTTGAATTTATACACAAAAAATAATTTTTGCTGTTCTTTATGTTGATAGAATAGAAAACCTATTAACCACTTAACATTAAATTATATAATGGTTCGATAACTTGTGACGGTGAAGATTCAGTAAGTTGGAGGCTCAAAATGTAATTGTAAAACACCCATATAAATAAATGAGTATTAATAAAACTAAATTTCTTTTCATAATGTGCTTATTTAAAAAAACTGTGTGATTTATTTGTTTACTTGTTCGTATGGAGAAACTACTGGTAGCCCCACGGGGATTCGAACCCCGGTTACCAGGATGAAAACCTGGCGTCCTAACCCCTAGACGATAGGGCCAACCATGACGTATCATAAAATGTATCATAATCGATTTAAAATTTGAATAGGTTTTTTTATGACTAATAATAAATCTACATATTTTTTTAACACCTCCGACAACAACGCAATCGCTGTTTATTACTATCAAGCTAATGTCGCGCTACCCAAAGGAGCTGTTCTGATTGTCCATGGCATGATGGAACATGCACAACGCTATGCCGAATTTGCGCAATATCTCAATCAGTCAGGCTATCACGTGTATTGCTACGATCAACGCGGGCATGGACAAACAGGCGAAGTAGATGGACTGGGCCATCTTCCCCCTAAAACAACTTGGGGTCATTTTATCAATGACTGTAATTCCCTTATTACCGATATCCAAGACCGTCACCCTACTTTAAAAGTCACCTTATTTGGTCATAGTATGGGGTCTTTTGTTGCACTCAATACCCTGATTCAAACCGATATAAAACTGGCTCATGTTATTCTCTCTGGTTCTTGTTATGAACCGCCTGTTCTCACTCGTATTGGTATTCTACTGTCTCAACTTCTTTTATGGTTACTTCCAGCTAAAACAAAAGGATACCTATTTCATGCCCTTATTTTCGGTGTCTTTAACCTACATTTTTTTCCAAGTCGAACCCCTGCAGATTGGATTTCACGTGATAACAATAAAGTGGATGACTGCATAAATGACCCTCAAACTGGGTTTTGTTGCTCAAATTATTTTTTTAATGTTTTATTTTCAGGTCTTAATACACTGTTTCAAACACACACCATTACTAGTATTCCTAATATCCCCTTACTATTGATCTCTGGTAGCGCTGATCCAATCGCTGGACGAAAGCTTAAAAAATTAAAGCAACTTATTTCCCTCATAGCAGCAAGCGGCCACACTTCTCATACTGTCAAAGTTTATCCCAAAGCCCGTCATGAACTCATTAATGAAATCAACCGCCAAGCTGTTTTTGCTGATGTTGTATCATGGTTAGACAAGCGTCAATAAACCGCTTAAAATAGATTAGGATTATTAAAAGGAGCCATCATTATGAACTGGAAAAATCGCCGTTATACAGAATCACTTTCTCTTACAGATAAAGGATCCAGTATCGAAATCTCAGGCTGGATTGATACAATTAGAGACCATGGACAACTTCTTTTTGCTCATTTACGTGATGTCACGGGTATCGTTCAAATTGTTTTTGATCCTACTGTCAATGAAACATGTTATAAGCTGGCTGAATCGTTGCGGAATGAATTTACAGTGACAATTAATGGAACTGTTTTAGAACGTGCTGATGACGCTAAAAACACGAACTTACCCACTGGTGACATTGAAGTTCAGGTTGATTCAATTATGATTCATAGTCATGCCAACACCCCCCCTTTTATACTTACTGAAAAAAGTATCACTGATGAATCTGACTATTCCTTTAATGTCGATGAAGACCTTCGTCTCACCTATCGGTATCTCGACTTACGCCGTTCGAGCATGCAACATAAATTAAAAATGCGCTCAAAAATATTAAAAAAAATTCGAGATGTTCTCGATGATGCTGGGTTTTATGATATTGAAACGCCTGTATTAACCAAAAGCACCCCTGAAGGGGCCCGAGACTATCTTGTCCCTAGCCGTGTCCACCCTCATCAATTTTATGCCTTACCTCAATCTCCCCAATTATTTAAACAACTACTCATGTGTAGTGGGTTTGATAAATATTATCAAATCGTTAAATGCTTTCGTGATGAAGATTTAAGACCCAACCGTCAACCTGAGTTCACACAACTTGACCTTGAAGCCTCATTTATCGATGAATCCTTCATCTTTGAACTCCTGGAATCTTTAATGGAAACATTGTTTCAACTTGTTGGTAAACCACTTAAAGGGCCATTCCCCCATATTACTTATGCCGATGCACTCTCAACTTATGGAACAGATCGACCTGACCTTCGTTTTGAACTTAAAATGGTGGATGTCACGCCATTACTGAAACAGACCGGCTACAAAATTTTTAATACGATTGCCAACCGTGACGGTTTGATTAAAGGGATTAAAATTGATGGTCTGGCAGACCAAATGAGCAAATCGTTTTTACAAGAAGAATTAGCTAAAAAAGTTGTTCCTTCTTTTGGTGGCAAAGGAATGTCCTGGATGAAGGTTGTTAATAGCCAGTTAGAGTCAAATATTGTGCAATTCTTTTCTGATTCTGAACAGCAATCTTTAATAACCACCCTTTCAGCAACTAACGGTGATGTCTTATTATTTGTTGCAGATACCAATCACGCATTAGTCAATGATGTCCTAGGACGACTACGCCTTTATGTTGCAGAAAAATTTAATTTAATCCCCCAAAATGCCATCGCTCCTTGCTGGGTCACTCACTTTCCTTTATTTGAACAAAAGGAAGGTCAATTAATTTCTATTCATCACCCTTTTACAGCCCCAGATCGCGATATTACACCCATTAATTCACATGAAGAATTATTGACCGTTAACTCTCGTGGCTATGACCTAGTCATTAATGGCGAAGAAATTGGAGGTGGGAGCATTCGTATTCATGATGCGAAAACTCAAGAGAAAATTTTTAAATGCTTAGGCCTTTCTAAGACTGAAATTGAAGAAAAATTTGGCTGGTTTGTTAATGCACTCCAATATGGCACACCGCCGCATGGCGGACTTGCGCTAGGCCTCGATCGTTTGACAGCCATGTTACTTGATACCGAATCAATTCGAGAAGTCATTGCATTTCCTAAAAATAGGACAGCCAGTTGCCCATTAACTGCCGCACCTAGTGCCGTTGCATCGAACCAATTAACTGAACTTAATCTAGCCCTTGAAAATAATGATGAAACCGCAAATCCTGTATTGACTACCAAAGATATTGCTTGAGCATTTTACCAGATACCAATACGTCTTACGAATGAAAAACATCTTCACTCATGGAATTCAAATTTTACTTTTTTGTATATATATTATCCTTACAGGTTGCGGTTTCTTTAACTCAAATGAACCCGATCCAGAAAGGGGGTCTATCAATTCGACAACTTCCCTTTTAACCATTCCTAATTTTTTATTACAACTTTCGATTAATTCCTTACCCGATCAATTTAAATCTGCTGCATTAAGTTGTGCGTCTAAAGATACGCTCACATTTTACAAACTCAATTACTATACGATTGGCGTTGATAATGCTTCGCTACAAACTGCATCTACATTGGTTATTATTCCAAAGCCTTATTCTAAAACATCAGATAAAGCAACACTTATGCTTTATCTTCATGGTACGATCTCAGATCGTAGTCAGTCGCCTTCAAAAATCAATAAAGATGATCTAGCAACAATTCAATATGCTGAAGGTGGACTCGGGTTTGCCTGTTCTGGACTTATCACTGTGATTCCTGATTATTTAGGTTTAGGTGATGATACCTCACAAATACACCCCTACCTTCATGGTCAATCGACGGCTTCAGCCGCGATTGATGCATTACGTGCTGCAAAATATTTTCTAGAAAATGATCAATCCATTATGATTGATACTAATATTTATATTGCTGGTTTTTCGCAAGGCGGCTATTCGACATTAGTCACTCACCATGAATTGCAAAAAAACCATGAAATAGAATTTACAGTCAAACATTCCTTTCCATTATCCGGTCCATATGATCCTGATTTAATGCTAACCCAACTCACCTCAAGCAAAAACTATGACGGAATTAGCTTTATTCCTTATGCCATTTTATCTTATCTAAATGCATATAATGACTTTAATGATGATATAAGTACTATATTTAATGCCAAAGTAGCGCCTATTATTGAAACCCTATATAATATGAGTAAC
>CAXFGY010000104.1:0-4781 GCA_964002605.1 uncultured Candidatus Marinamargulisbacteria bacterium | reverse complement strand
CTTGAGAACGACCACCCAATAACATAATCAAATTAGGATATTTATTAATGAGTTGATCTGATAACAATTTCAACATTTTCATATCATAATCCGGTAAATCAATCGCCAATACCTTAAAAGTTGATGAACAAATCTCTTCAATACTAGCTTCTAATTGATCCAACGATTGACTCATTGAATTTGATTTCATATGGTTCATCGACTTATCTAAAAATTTACGATAACCAGAATATAAACCCATTAATTCAACAAGCTCATCTTCTGATTGCGACTCTAGATATAACTGAAATTGTGACCTATCCATCTGAAAATATGATTTTTGAAACTCCATTGGAATCGTAACATCCAAGCCGACACGTAAGCGAGAACAGATTTCATGTTGCTTTATCAGCTGACGATAATGTTTACTGCGCTTTTCATTAAGATAAGCCGAAACATATTGCTGACCAGCAACCGCTTCAATGCGACGCGTACCCGCAGAAATCGCTGATTCAGACACAATTTTAAAGGTTTCAATTAATACCGTATTATTAACATGTGTACCGCCACACAACTCTATAGAAACATCACCCATTTCCACAACTCTTACTGAGTCTGCATCATATTTTTCACCAAATAAAGCCATCGCCCCCTTTAATTTTGCTTCAGACAAAGTCATAATACATGTACTAATATCCAAACTAGACTGAATTTGATCATTAACCCATATTTCAATATCTTTTAAAACAGCCTCTGAAATAGATTCAAAATGAGTAAAATCAAAACGTAACCGATCCGTATCTACCAAACTACCAGCCTGCTGAATATGATTACCCAAAAAATGACGCAATGCGGCATGTAATAAATGAGTGACCGAATGATGACGCGCCATATCCATTTTTTCAATAGGATCCGCAATTAAGCGGGCTTCTCCACCTCGTGCAGAATCCGTATAAATCGATAAATGTAATGGCAACGTTTCAAATAATTGATTATCTACAGTTACTCCAGATCTCGATTGAGATAAGCTAACTTGATCTTCCGCTAGTTTAACTTGCGTCTGTTCTCGAGACATCACCTTCTGAGCCTGCAAACATGAATTATATTCAACCATATCAACATCAAAACCACGTTCTTTTAACAACACCTGCGTTAAATCAATTGGAAAGCCATACGTATCATACAATTTAAATGCCTCTCGTCCGGATAACAACACCTGTTTATCAGCTGATAAAGACACAATTAATTCATCCACTCGAGCTAAACCAGACGATAAAGTACTCAAAAAACTTTCTTCTTCTGCTTTAACAACTTTTTGAATCAACAATTCTGAATGACGAAGTGAGTTAAAGTAAGGCCCTAATGACTCAACAACCACTGGCACCAACTGATACAAAATAGGTTGATCATAATTTAACTGCTTTGCATAACGTAATGCGCGACGTAATAACCGCCGTAATACATATCCACGACCATCATTAGCTGGCATAATCATATCACCAATACCAAAGCAAATTGTACGAATATGATCCGCCATCACTCGATGAGAAACTCCCCGCTCATCATCGTAATAAGGTTGATTTGTCAATTTTTCAATTAACTGAATAATAGGAAACAATAAATCTGTACGATAAGCAGAGTTTTTTTTCTGTAAATAAGCAGAAAGACGCTCCAATCCCGCACCCGTATCAACATGCGTTTGAGGTAATTTAATTAATTCACCATCTGATTGACGATTATACTGAATAAACACCAAATTCCATAACTCAACAAATCGATCTCCATCCAAATCTGCTTGCGTTAAATCCCTGTCTACAAGTTGCTTGTCTGGTGTTAAATCAATATGAAGTTCTGAACACGGTCCACAAGGACCAGTTGCTCCCATTTCCCAAAAGTTATCTTTCGCATCACAACGAATAATATGAGCTGGATCAACATCTGTTTCAGATTTCCACAATGCATACGCTTCGTCATCATCTTCAAAAACAGTCACATATAAGCAAGTCTTATCAATTAAAAAAACATCCGTTAATAATTCCCACGCCCAAGTAATCGCTTCTTTTTTATAATAATCACCAAAAGACCAATTTCCTAACATTTCAAAAGAAGTCAAATGCGTCCCATCATGACCGACATCCTCTAAATCATTATGCTTACCAGAAACCCGCACACAACATTGTGAGTTAACCGCACGCGAATATGATCTTACCCCCTCACCCAAAAATACATCTTTAAATTGATTCATTCCCGCATTAACAAATAATAGTGTGGGATCATTATCAGGGACAATCGATATACCGGGCACACTTTCATGTTGTTTTTCTTCGAAAAAACGAATAAATGCCTCACGAATACGTTGACTCGTCCACATTCTATTCAACTACTTTTTAAAAAATTGAGTACACTTTTTAAAAAAGAACAGCCACTCTTTAATATCTGTCACATACTCTAGCCGAGATACAATACGTTTTACCCGGCGAATCACTAAAATTAACTCTACAAGCAAATATATGAGTAAAACTAAAATAATAAAAACTAGTACATAAACAATCCAGTTACAAGACAATATCCACATCATAACACCTCACTATTGTTAAACTGTTTTTGTTTTTGTTTTCGAATTTGATTTATCTTGACTATTTTTACGTTTTTCAACCATTTGAGTTAAATTATCTAACCCTTTTTCAATAGAATCACGCGTAGAAGCAACCTTGGAGGCTTTCTGTTCGGGAGAAAAATCATCTTGATCTGAATGATCACCCAACTTATCCTGCACCTGCTTCACCTTATCTGACAAAAAATAAGTGGCAAGCACACCTACAAAAGCACCTAAAATAAACCCCTCTGAAAACCGACTTTGACTCATTGTTATACTCCTTAAGAATTAAATACTCTCTTCACTTATTATAACAAATTCAACTACAATATTAAACATAAAAAATACAATGATAACACCAACAACAACCACACTAACGCCATCAGACATTATGTCCAGAATTCAATGGATTCTAGAGGCTTTACCCGATTTAAAAAGTTTTTGGATTAAAGGAGAAATCAGCAATCTTAAACATTACCAAAAAGGAAATCAATTATATTTTAATTTATGTGACAACCAAAGCCAAATCAATTGCGTCCTTTACTCAACAGCACTCCAACGTTTAAAATTTTCACCTAAAAATGGGCAATTAATCCATGCAAAAGGACAACTAAAAGTCTATCGTAAAAAAGGAACAATTAATATTCAAATTGTAGCAATGCAACCGCTACAAAAAGGACCATTAGCCGAACAACTTAACAAACTTAAAACAAAATTAGAACAAGAAGGACTATTTAATCCATCAACAAAACACCCTATTGCTCAATATCATACTCATATTGGCTTAATCACATCAGCAAATTCAGCAGCACAACACGATATTTGTCAATTACTCAAACAAAACTCACCTCATATTAACATTTCAATTTTCCCAAGCGTTATGCAAGGCTTTGACACTGTTCCATCAGTCAAAAAAGCAATTAATTACCTGAAAAAAATACCTTTTATTGATTCAATTGTCATTGCAAGAGGGGGTGGCAGCTCAGAAGAGCTTCATGCATTTAACAATGAGTCTTTAGTTCGATTAATTGCCACTGTTAAAAAACCAATTATTACTGCAATCGGACATCAAACTGACACAACCTTATGTGACCTAGTCGCAGATCTACAATGTGAAACACCCTCTGCTGCGGCGGCAAGAATTTACCAACCCTACCAACAGCTTAATAGTCATATTATTAATCAACTACAAACTATAAAAAACAAATTAAATTACACGTTGTATTCAAATAAAATTCAACTTCAATACCAGCTAAAAGACTTAAAGAAAACAATTAACTCACGATTAATGAATGAAACAACTGAATTTAAAAATCAACTTAACAATCTTAAACTTCAAAACCCATTAAGGTTAATTGATAAAGGCTATAGTCATTGTCAAACATTTAATGGGAATCCATTAAATAGCATTAAACAAGTGAAAAAAAATGATCCCATTACAATTCATATCAAAGATGGTATAATTCAAGCAATCGTAAAAAATAAATATATTCAACAATAAATCTATGACAAAAGATAATAACTTTGATCAGCTTAACTCTAAATTAAATAGTCTTATTTCTGAAATTAATAATGATAACAACACATTTGAAGATACAGTTAAAAAATATAATCAAGCCTTAAAATTAGCACAAAAAATTCAAAAAAAATTAACCCATAAAACTCAAAAAATTACACTATTAAATGAAGAAAATGATCAATTAACCGAAATGCTAAATAATTAAAAAATGACGATCAAATCATCAGAAATTATTGCAACAATGACAACATACCAAAAACGTATTAATACCATATTAAAAACCACCATTGACCCTCAATATCCTCAACCATTATATGATGCCATTCAACATAGTCTTCTAGCAAAATCGAAACAAATCAGACCCATTCTAGTATATAGTTGCTTTCAACTATTTGAATCTAATTTATCTAAAATTGACGCGTTAGCGACAGCGATTGAAATGATTCACACTTATTCATTAATTCATGATGATCTTCCAGCTATGGATAATGATGATTTACGTCGTGGACAACCGACTTGTCATAAAGCATTTGGAGAAGACATTGCAATTCTTGCAGGTGATACACTAAATACCAACGCATTTGAAATTTTAAGCGAACAGTTACCACAACATTTTGAACCTCAGAAATGCTTAGAAGCCATTCGTTACTTAAGTCATGCCGCAGGAGGAAATGGAATGACTGGTGG
>CAXFGY010000103.1:0-4797 GCA_964002605.1 uncultured Candidatus Marinamargulisbacteria bacterium | reverse complement strand
CATTCGAGTGGTCTTCCAGGAGATAAAGCAGATATTATCAAAGCGCTAATAGTCGCTGAGGCAAATCCAAATGCGAAGAATGAGATTGGAGATACCCCGCTTCATGAAGCCTGTGATGCCAGTTTTGCTCAAAATGAGATTGTTCAATCTTTGCTTGATGTTAGGGCGAATCCGGATGTGAAAAATTTGGATGGAGAAACCCCGCTTCATGTGGCTAAAATAATTGGTCACGCAGAGATTATTAACTTCCTAAAAAAAGAAAGTGGCGAAAAAGACTTATATTGTACTATTTTATAATTTATTACTCGAAGCAACTACGGCGATAAAGGGTAGTATGTGCATTCAAAAAAACGAATAGCTTCACGTGTCGCGCTTTAATACTGGCTTGTTTTGGCTTTCTAATGGTGATATTTTAGCTTGTTAATTGAAATAGGGAATTGAAATAAAAAATAATCTGGCGGAGAGTAAGGGATTCGAACCCCTGGTACCTTGCGGTACAACGGTTTTCAAGACCGCCGCATTCGACCACTCTGCCAACTCTCCATCAGAGATTTTAGCACAAATACACTAGTCAAAAAAGAAACTATTTTTTTTCTAATTTAAACGGCTTTAAAAGTGATAACCAAACTGGGAGTAATGTTAAACCACTTACTAATGCAATAATCATTGCCATCGCAGTTAGTAACCCAAACATAACATTGGGTATAAAATTTGAAAATACCAACATACCAAACCCAATACTCACTGCAAGTGATGTGTAAATCATTGCAATTCCGATTGAATGGTGGGTATTTTTTATTGCGATGTTATAAGAATGATGTTGGTTAAATTCCTTTTTAAAACGATAAATATAATGTATTGCATTATCAACTGCAATTCCAATGGTAATTGCTGCAATAGTCGTGGTCATCATATCTAAAGGGATTTTTAAAAGCCCCATTAAACCCAATACAATAATCACAGACAATAAATTAGGAATAATTGCAATAATCGCTAATTTAAAAGATCTAAATAATACTAATAACATTAACATGATTGCAATTAACACGACGCCTAATGATTTAATTTGTGATGAAAATAAAGCCTGCAACATGTTGTTATACAACACCATTGGCCCTGTCAGGGTAACTGACTCTTTTGATAGACCTAAGTAGGCTGGAAGTTCTTCTTGAATACGCATAATCATCTCGTTTCGACGGATATTCGGTAAAGAGTCATAAATTCTAGTTGTAATCCGAAACTGATTATCTGAAATTGAAATGTAAGGATCCCATAAAAATGATTTGTATTCTTGTGGAATAAAATTACCTAATAACATTAATTCAAATGCATTTAATGGGCGTTGATATATTTGTTCAATCACTGCCAATGTAGTCCATAATGATAATACTTTACCAATTTCAGTTTGAGACTCTAGATAATCATGTGCTTTTTTAATCATTTTAGCTTTTTCAAGTGTTAACCAATAGTGGTTTGATGAATTATCTTCCATAAATGAATCACTAAATTCATCAAATTCATCTGTATTTTGACGGTTATCTGTATCTTCTTTACTCCCCTGACCGCCTAATTTAATAACAATATCCATGGGTGTTGTACCCCCTAGATTTTGATCGATATACTTTAAGCTTTTATGAATATCAGTTGACTCTGAAAAGTAATTAATAAAACTATTTTCAACTGTCAATCTACTTATTCCATAACTAAAAATAAAGACGGATACTGCCATTGCGATTAAAATCTTTTTTTTCTGATTAATTACAAAATTTACAATTCGTTCAATTGTTTTCTTTATCCATTTATTATGTCCTGAAAATATAAAGTTAGGGATAATATTTAATACAGATCCAAATAATGTAAATGTAATTACCAAACTAACCACAATACCGACCATCATCATCCAACCAAATGTCATAACGGGATAAATATCACTTACTACAAGTGAAGCAAAACCGATTATTGTTGTTAAAACGGCATATAAACTTGGTATTATTTTTTGAGATAATGTTTCTTTAATCATTGCTCTTTGTGGTAAATTAGGTTGATTTCTTGCAATTTCTATATATTTAATCACTAAATGAATAACTAGAGATAATGTTAATATTATTTGTAATGAAATAAAATTAGAAGAAATAATCGTTACTTTCCACCCCATTGCACCTAATAACCCCATCATTACTATGACTGAAAAAATACAGGCAATCATTGGAAGCGATACCCAAGCGAGTCGTCGAAACACTAAGCCCAATATCAATATCATTGTTATGAGTACGCCAACACTAAAAAACACTAAGTCATGACGAATAAAATGCATGATATCATCTGCAATAAAATCAATACCGCCTAAGTAAATGATGCCTGTCTCTTTATATTTAGCGACTACGGCTCTGATTTCATTAATTGCGTTTTGTTTTGGAACTTTTGGGTTTAAATTAATCTGAAATATAATTTTTTTTGCATCTTTACTAATTAGCATATTTTGATAGAAAGGATTTGATGTTAATGCCTGTTTTGCTGCTTCCAAAGAAACACCCGTAGTTAATAATGTCGGAAACGATTTATTAAGCTGCAGATCATCTCTTCCTTGTAGCAAAGGAACGTCTAATATTGTGATCGCACTTTTAACTGCATTTTTTTGAAGTAAGGATTTTTTTATTTCCTTGACTAATTGAATGCCTGAGTCAGAAAAAATCGAATTTTTAGGTTCATAAATAATAAATAATGGTTGACTAACATTATATTTTTTTTTAATTTTCTCTGCAGTTATGTATTGTTGATCTGATTGATTTATTAATGTTTCTTCTGATGCATCAATACCAAAATATTGAATAAAATAACTTAAAAAACAAACTAACGCTAATAAAGTAAATAAAGTTAATTTAGGAAAATGCGTAATAATTAATATGAAACGCTTTATCATTTTAAATGCTGTATTAATTGATTAAAATGAGTTTCGGATTCAATCAATAATTGCAATATTACTTTTCTACTCTTATCATCTAAAAAATTAAGTTTATCTTTAATTGGTTGATCACTTTTTAGAAAAAAAACGATTTTATCCGTTTCTTCTACAATGATATTTTGTCTTAATAGCTGATTATACACCTCCTGATAACCTTCTCCCAACTGTTTAAAGTCAGACTTTTCTACTCGATATAGTTTACTCAAATATGTCGCAAACTGCATTCGATATGTGTTTAAAAAACTAATTCCTTCAATTTCTAAATCATATATTTTCCAACTATTATTTTTTTGGTACAGTTTGTATTTAATATTATATTCTTGATCGATAATAATTGGCATAATTACTTTATTTTTATTTTCAATTGCTGGCAAAAAAACTGCTGTTTTATCTGAATTTTTCAAAACTAAATCAATATAAAAATTCTGTAAATATAACTTAAAAGAGAGGTTTAATTGTTTTTTTTGTTCGTCTGTTAATATTGACCAATACTTTTTACCTATACATAACTTTGTAATTAAAGCAAAATCAATTCGCTTTTCCGACATTTTTTTTATTTTTGCAATTTTGATATTATCAGATGTCGTGGAATTTGTGATAATTTCTATTAATTTATGATACTCTGATTTAATGATTTTCTCTACTGTATTAATTGAGTTATTTTTAATTTGAGTATTGGCAAAACTCATGTCTAAATCGCCTATTAATAAAATCAAATAAATTAAACTAACAACAATTGATTTTCTCTGCATTAATTTATTCCTTAATTTGCTTGGTTTTGATTTCCATATACCCTATTTTAATAACCGTATATAAGTCTAATGACACCGCTTTAATTTGTTTATAGTTTTCATATGCTGAAGCACCAACATTAAGCGTATCAAGTCCTTTTAAATATTTCCAGCTATTATCGAGTTCAATTAGGTTAACTATATTAACTTGTTCAATAGGCGATGACAACATATCGAGTTGAATTCCACTAATACTTCCAACTAATTGACGCGGGGTTGTTGGTCCTAATATGGGTAGTACTAAAAATGGTCCAGGTGGTATGCCCCAATATCCTAATGTCTGACCAAAATCCTCAAACTTTGAATTAATCCCCATACTTTCTTTTGCAACATCAAAAAAACCAAAAAGACCCAAAGTAGAATTTATACAAAATCGATATGTTTCTGTTTTCATATTTTTAAATTTAAACTGTAATCCATTATTTACTAAACTAATTGGATATTTTAAATTATTAAAAAAGTTACTCAGTCCTTGACGCATACTTTCAGAAGTTATATTTGAATATAGATCCAAAACAGGTCCCAACAAATGAACATATACTTTATCATTAATACCCAAAGACCAGCGATTAAACGACTCAAATGGGTCATAAACAGTAATTTCGTTTTTATTTAGATCTTTAAATTGATCAAACTCATCAAATTCATTTGCTTTAAATTCATTAAACCCTACTAATAAAAAACATATAAAAAAGAAAATAATTTTAATATAATATTTCATATTTTACCTATTTTATCATTTATGGCGATAGGTTCAAATATTAATACCATCAATTATTTTGCCTCTTACTAAATTGAGTTTGTTTTGCTATTTTACTATTATGAAGCGTTACTTAAATTTGATTAGCATCATTGTTAGTTTTATTATTTTTATTGGATTAATATGGTTTATTTATTTTAAACCGACCAATACATCAGATCTAGTATGGGTATCCTATTTGCCGCTACTGAATGCAACACTTAACTCATTAAGTGCAATTTTTATTTGTTTAGGTGTTATTGCTATTTTTCAAAAAAATAAAAAAAAACATATGTACTGTATGA
>CAXFGY010000102.1:0-5042 GCA_964002605.1 uncultured Candidatus Marinamargulisbacteria bacterium | reverse complement strand
AAATGAGTCTGTTTTTCCTGAATATTCAATATTACCACCATTACGACCTGCTTGAGGTCCAATCTCGACAATATAGTCAGAGTGTCGAATTGTATCTTCATCATGTTCAACGACAATTAATGTATTTCCGATATCACGTAAGTTTTTAAGGGTTGAAATCAGCTGTTGATTATCACGTTGATGTAGTCCAATGCTGGGTTCATCTAGGACATATAAAACACCGGTTAGACCGGAACCAATTTGAGTCGCTAAGCGAATTCGTTGAAATTCACCTCCAGATAATGAGCCAGATTTTCGATTTAATGTTAAATAACCTAACCCAACATTTTGCAAAAAGGATAATCGGCTATGAATTTCTTTGAGGACTTGTTTTACAATGGCGTAATCTGTTTCGGAAAACTGAAAAGAGTTAAGTTTTTTTAGTAGTGATTCAACTGATAAAGACATCATGTCAGCAATAGAGAATGTTTGAACTTTGACAGATAATGCATTTGCATTGAGTCGCTGTCCTTGGCACGTTGAACAAGATTTAGGACTCATGTAATGACGAAAGAAAAAGCGCATTTTTTCAGAATGCGTTTGAAAATAACGACGTCTTAAATTCATAATGATTCCCTCCCAGTGAGTCGGACTAAACACTGAGTCAACAGATTTACGTGAAATATAGGGGTTATGGGGGACGGCTTTTTTTTGACCATATAATAAAATATTTTTTTGTGTTTCATTGAGTTGACAATATGGTGTATCTAGAGAAAATCCATAATGCGTCCCAATATGATCAACCGCTTGACCATAATAGGTTTCATCTAAATTAATCACTTTACTGCTACAAGAGCGGATAGGGTTGTTAGGGAATTCAATAACGAGTTCTGGGTCAAAATCATAGTTATCACCTAGCCCATTACAGTCAGAACAGGCCCCTAATGGGGAATTAAAAGAAAATAGTCGTGGACTCATTTCAGGTAAGGCAATATCACAGCGACGACAAGCGAGATGTTCTGAAAATAATTGACTATATATTTTGTCAGAAGATTCAATATAGATCAGTCCATTGGAATGGTTACTAGCCGTTTCAATGGATTGAAATAATCGAGAGTAATTATCTGGTGTTAAATTGAGTCGATCAACAACTAATTCAATAGTATGAAATTTATTTTTGTTAAGCGATATGGGCTCTGACAATCGCATAATATCACCATTAATACGTACCCGGCTAAACCCATCTTTAAGTAAAGTGAGTAGTAAGTCAGCGTGAGACCCTTTCTTTTTAGAAATAAGGGGTGAATAAATAGTGAGTTGGGTATTTGGGGTCCATTTAATGAGGGTATTTTGTATTTCTTGAATACTCATTTTATCGATAGGATCACCACAAGAAGGACAATGGGGGATTCCAATACTTGAAAATAAAATACGAAAGTAGTCATAAATTTCAGTAACAGTTCCGACAGTTGAACGGGGGTTATGAGAGGCGTTTTTTTGATCAATTGAGATTGCAGGAGATAGACCCTCAATACGATCCACATCTGGCTTATCAAGTTGATCTAAAAACTGTCTTGCATATGCAGATAGCGATTCCATATAGCGACGCTGACCTTCAGCAAATATTGTGTCAAATGCTAAAGAAGATTTTCCAGAGCCTGACAGACCTGAAAATACAATTAATTTATTTTTTGGAAGTGTGAGGCTAATATTTTTTAGATTATGAACACGTGCCCCTTCCACTTCAATATAATTTTTCATCGTTAAAGTAAGTTTAAATGAGTAGACTTAAAAGTGCAAAGAGAAAGTCGGTATTTTAATATTATTTAAACTTTAAATAGATGTTCAATTTGTTGGGGATTTAACTTTTTAAGTCCATTCATCAATATTTTAATATTATCAGATTCTTGTTGACTTAATGTAACCATAAAACTGTCAATTCCTGTAAAATTAAGTTTACTTAATAGAGTTACAAATATAGTTAATTTTTCTGTATCAAGTTCTTTCAAGCCGGTCATGAAAAATTGAATTTGTTGTTCAGTAAAAAGGTTAAAACCCTTCATCATCGCATTAATTTGTTGTGCATTAAATTTATTCAGTCCAGTCATAAAAGTGATGGTATGTTCATTATCCATTTTACCAAGACCATTCATAAAGGCATTAATAGTGCTAGGGGTAATTGAGCCAATACTTGAGAAAAATGATTTAAATTGTCGTGACTTTAATTGTTGGAAAGTGGTTATAAAGGTAGGTAATTTATCGACTTCTTTAATGGTAAAAATTTCAGTTGTGACATAATAGGGAGAGATTAAGGAGGACATAAATACATTTAAATGGTTAGCAGGCATTGTAGTCAATGTTGAGATAAAAACTGAGAACTGTGAATAATTGAATTGAGATAAACCACGAATAAAAGTAGTGATTTGAGTTGGAGACATTGTAATGATTACTGAAAAAAAAGAAGAAATATTATCTGCTGACATTTTTGATAAAGAGGTTATCAGTAACTTGAATTTTTTATTTGAAAGTTGGTCAAATTCATTAAATAATGGAGATAGGTTTTTATGAAAATGAAGTTGAGAAAGCATGTCTATAAAAGTACGTAAGTTATAAGAGTCCATTTTTACGAGTGATTGGATTAAAATTGCCCCTTTTTTAGGGTGGAGTTCTTTTAAAACTAACATGCAGGTATTAAATTCATTAGAAGAAAGTTGATCAACAATTGTCATGAATAATGGCATGTTTTTTCGATTATTTAATTTATCCGTTTGTTGATGGCTAGTGTTTTGTTGGAGATCAGTTGCAAAAATAAATGAATTGGACATGATATTCAAAAGGCATAGTAATATTACAAAAGTAAAACAATTGATAAAGGTGATAATAGTATTGTTTTTATTCAATGAATTGACTCCATTTTAGTTTATGAAAAATATAAAATAATTGTAATTATATTATCGAAAAATCTTTATAAAAAATTGCAATGATATTTACTGATGTATTTTTTAAGAAAGACGATATTTTCTTATTTACACCTAAATAGTTGTCAAAAAGTAAGTTGATCACCTTTTATGTTAACAAGTTAATGAATAGTAATTGATCGTAATTTTTTTGTGTGACTTGATGCAAAGAAGTGGCCGAAAACTGTAAGTGTTTTGGAAAGTCGCTATGGTTGAGTTCAATTCCAATTTTTTCTTTATAGTATTATGGGAGGCAAAATAGAAAAATTTGATTTATCATGACAGCACTCTTAGATAAAGCGTTTGAAAAGATCATACAGACTATCATTTACTGTTTAGGTTATTGATATTCAAAGAATAATAGGCAAAAAAGAAGTGAGAAAGGGTTATTTTATAATCCTTTTTTTTAGCTCTAAGTTAATCTTAAAGAGGTAATTATATATTGTTTGTGTTAAAAAAATGATAAATTGTGATTGATCATATTTTTTTTGTGTGACTTGATATAAAGAAGTGGCCGAAAACTGTAAGTGTTTTGGAAAGTCGCTATGGTTGAGGTTCAGGCCAATTCCAATTACTACAAACTGAGGTGAGGCAGTATTAGATCGTCCGACACTTTCAATTAAAATACCGCCTAATTTTTTTTGATTTAAAATAATATCATTGGGCCATTCTAATTGGGGTTGTGTTGCTGTTAAGTGTTGAATAGAGTCAATTGTTATTGTTCCAATCTGAGTCGTAAGAGATGATAGGTTTTGATAATCTTCAGGAGGCGGAATCAGTAAGCTATAATAAAGACCATCATAGGGGGCAGAGTACCAAGAATGATCGCCTCGTCCACGTCCTTGAGTTTGTTCGTCAGCTGTAAAAACAGCACCTGAAAAATTATTAGGAAGATGAGGCTTTGTACCCAAGAGTTGGGAAGCAAATTGCTTCGCAGTGGTATTGGTAGATGCAACACAATCATAGTGGTAATGCTCAATCATGATCGTAATTAGTGATCAGTTTGGGAGCGGTATGTACTCTCAAAAATTTTATCAGCGTTTTGTGAGTCAAAGCCATCGCGTCCTTCACGGCGTTCAGCAAACTCAACGTAAGAGCCTGCAATCAGCTGAGTTAGTTTACCTCCGTTACCATCATCAAATGTGGCAGATACTTTATCTGATACCGTTGCGCTTTGGAGCAATAGACCATCTCTGCTCACTTTAATTTTACCACCGGCATCATTAAGAACAATGCCATGCCGTTCTAAAAATGGATTAAACAAGGCAATTGTATTATGACTATTTGGTAAATGATGCACCGAAATTGTAAAATGATTTAAGTAATAACGGTTATAAATCACCCATGAGGCATATTCTGATTCGGATAGTAATGTTGTGTAGTCGCCCCATGTTGGGGTGTGCCAGAGGGGAGAGTGTAGGAAGGTATCGACAGCCGAGGCGTCATGCAGGTTGAGGTAATTAACAGGATCGGTGCGGACAGTATCTGTATAGGACCGAATAATAGTTTGGGCATTAGTAGATAATTCATTGACACATAATTCACTAATAAAAATACGTGGCCAATTGAGTGAATTGGGAGGTGGGGAATACCAGTAAGCATTGAGTTTTTTATGATCGAAGCGATAAAAGTCTTGCTTTTGGTAGCCATGAGCCAGGAAAATTTTTTCTAAAGATTGTATTCCAAGATGATTAACACCCAAAGTGCGAAATGCAATATGATCATTAATAATATCATCTTGCGATGTAATCAGTTTTTCAGTCATCATGGCATTAATCACTTGTTGAACTTGAGAGACGCGATTTTCATAGCGCGTCATGAGCCCTTTAAGGATTTCAATCATAGGTGAATTGTTAGTTGCATTATTATCCATTTATTACTTAGTATAACATGTCTAATCACCCAAAAATAATATAATTAAATGATATGATACAATCAACTAAGGAATCTTTGTTCTTGTCTTAAAACTCTATTTCATAATCAAAACTAGGAACGAAGCAAGGTGTCTCAAAAACGCTCTTTTTTAATACAGTTGTAATACAACATAAAATATCAATATATTTAACTGCAAAATTTCTTCAAAAAAAATCGATAATATACTAAGGT
>CAXFGY010000101.1:0-5091 GCA_964002605.1 uncultured Candidatus Marinamargulisbacteria bacterium | reverse complement strand
ATGATTATATAAATAACATTGAAAAAATTTTTCAAAAAAAACATTCTGAAATTTTAGATACTAACTAAATGAAACCAAAACATATTGCAATTATTATGGATGGAAATGGAAGGTGGGCAAAAAGTAAAAATAAACCCCGATCATTTGGCCATAAAAAAGGTGTAAATGCACTGAAAACAACCATTAAAGCAGCTAAAGAATTTGGAATCAATTATATTAGTTTTTGGGCATTTTCAACTGAAAATTGGAAACGCCCTGAAAAGGAAATATCATTTTTAATGAATTTAATTTCAACCGTCGCAAAAAAAGAACTTCACAACTTAACAAAAAATAATATTCGTTTAAAATTTTATGGATTTATTAATCAATTAAACAAAACAACACAAAAAAATATTGAAAAATGTGAAAAAGACACCCTAAACAACTCTTCCTTACAAGTTAATATCATGCTGAATTATGGTTCTAAACAAGAAATTATTGAATGCATTAAAAAAATAGTTGAACAAAAATTACCCATAACTGAAGAAACAATAAATAAAAATTTATTAACATACGATATACCTGACCCAGATATTTTAGTTCGAACTAGCGGAGAATACCGAATAAGTAATTTTTTATTATGGCAAATATCATATTCCGAACTTTTTTTTTCAAACACACTATGGCCTGACTTTAATCGAAATAACTTTATAGAAATATTACAAGAATTTAATAAACGAAATCGACGCTATGGCGGCCTAAAAAACAAATGATCCAGCGTGTATTAACATCTATTTTACTAATTAGTATCTGCATATTTTTTTTTATAAAAGGCACTAACTATATCGTTAGTTTGCTTATAATAATAACATTATTAAGTAGTTACGAACTGGGCAATTTAATATTCAAATCAAAAAAAGATATTATAATCACCACCACAATTAATCTTCTGCTACTTTTAATTTCCTTAAAATTTCAACTAATATGGGAATCTCCTTTTACATTAATCACACTAACACTGATCTGGATCATATTTCTTATTGAAATCAAACAAAAGTCCCTCACTAAAAACATTGTGATAAATTATTTAAAAAGCATCATTCTAATTTCATTTTCATTTCCCTACATCATGTTAATTCTAAATAAAGATCAAGCCATATTTTTAACACTATTACTATGTATCATTATCTGGACATGTGATTCATTTTGTCTCATAATTGGAAAAAAACTAGGCAAAAAATCACTCAGTATCGCTAGTCCAAATAAAACAATCGAAGGCAGCATTGGCGGAGTTATCTGTAGCACACTGATATCATGGTTTTTTTTATATTCACAATCAAAATTTAACTATTATTTTTTATTAATACCATTTTTCATGAGTATCATTACCCAAATTGGAGATCTTTACGAATCAAAACTAAAACGTCATGCAAATGTAAAAGATTCCTCAAACTTATTACCAGGTCATGGTGGAATTCTGGATCGTTGTGATAGTTTTTTAATTGGTCTTCCTGCATATTATATTTTATTAACTTTATTAGGACTATAAGTGAAAAAAATAAGTATATTAGGGTCCACTGGCTCAATCGGACAACAATCCCTTGAAATTATTCGTGAATTTCCAAATCAATTCAAAATCATAGGCTTATCAGCAGGCAATAATATTAACGAATTACAAAATCAAATTCTAGAATTTAAGCCCAAATTTGCCCATATTGCAGAATCATCATTACATCCTCAATTAGACGCATTTATTAGTACCCATAACCTATCCACTCAAGCATTAACAAATAAAACCGGCTTAAAAGAAATATGTAGTTACCCCCAAGACCTTTTAATAATGGCTATTGTAGGGACAGCGGGACTTTATCCCACTTATATTGCTATTCAAAATAAAATTACTATCGCACTTGCATGTAAAGAAGTCTTGGTTGCGGCTGGACCAGAAATTATAACCACCGCAAAAAAACATAATGTTAACCTATTACCTATTGATTCTGAACATGCCGCACTAAAACAATGTCTTGCAGGTATTGAGGAAAATCCAGAAAAAATTAATAAATTAATCCTTACTGCATCTGGAGGGCCTTTTTGGAACACCCCAAAAGAAGAATTCTCAAAAATAACTCGTAAATCTGCACTTCAACATCCTAACTGGAACATGGGTGGAAAAATTACCATTGACTCTGCCACAATGATAAATAAAGGGTTAGAACTTATTGAAGCCCATTTTTTATTTGACATCCCTTATCAAAAATTAGATGTTATTATCCATCCCCAAAGTATTATTCACAGCATGGTTGAATTTACAGACGGTACCATTTTATCACAGATGGGACTCCCAGATATGCGCTTTCCAATCCAGTATGCACTCACATACCCTGAAAAATGGGATAACCCCTGGCCAAAAACAACATTATCCAAGCTACCTCCTCTAACATTTTATGATCCTGACTATCAAAAATTTCCATTATTAAAAATCGCTATTGAAGCGGGTAAGAAAAAACAAACCTATCCAATCGTTATGAATGCTGCTAACGAAGCTGCGGTCCATTTATTTCTCACAGATCATATTTCTTTTACCCAAATTCCAACAATTGTTGAAAATGAACTCATTCATTTTAACCATTTTACACCAAATTCAATCGATGAAATTATTCAGATTGATCAATCTATTAAAACAAATGTCAATTCAAAATTTCAACACCAACGAACTGCTTAAACTTCAATTATTGTGCTACGATAACCCCAAACGTGCACATATAATTATAACTACATTTGACTCTTATGCACACTTTGAAAAAAACACTAAACAATTTATCACAACAACGATTAAACAACCGCAACATCAAAAAAATTTTCAAAATCGATTAGCAACACTACAAGAAAAATATAATACCATTACAAACCAAAAAATACCTTTTATAAGTATTAACAACAATCATTATCCTAATTTACTTAGAGAAATTAACTATCATCCATTAATATTATTTTTCACTGGTAACATTAAACTAGCAAATACACCACAAATCGCTATAGTCGGAAGTAGAAAATGTAGTGAATACGCAAAAAAAACAATCCAAACACTAATACCACCATTATTACCTCACTTTAGCATTACATCCGGATTAGCAGAGGGTGTCGATACATTAGCTCATCAAGAAGCAATAAACCATAATAATCCTACAATTGCAGTTGTTGGCAATGGGCTTGATATAATTTATCCAGCTAAAAACGCTAATTTATATCAGAAAATTAAACAAAATGGGCTCGTATTATCAGAGTTCCCTCCAGGAACACCAGGAGTTGCCCATCATTTCCCACAACGAAATCGAATTGTTAGCGGGCTATCAAAAGGAATAGTAGTCATTGAAGCCCAAGAAAAAAGTGGCGCACTAATTACTGCTAATCATGCATTAGAACAAAATCGTGATGTCTTTGCAGTACCTGGCTCTATTACATCAGAAACCAGCCAAGGATGCCACAAGTTAATTCAAGATGGTGCAAAATTAGTTCAAAATAGCAACGATATTCTCAATGAATTTCATATTCAAACATTTCAAAAACCTCTAAAAACAAATACTCCCTTACCATCAGATCTGTCTGAACATGAATCAAATTTAATCAAACAACTTACAAAAACTCCTCAACCTTTTGATCAACTTGTAGAAATCACAAAACTTCCTGTACAAACACTATTACAAACATTAACATTACTCGAAATCAAAGGACTCATCACCCAACATTCTGGACAACAATTTTCTCGAATATGATCCCTGTCATATTTTTTTTAAATCGTCATACTCCACTACACAATCAATTTAAATCATCACTCATTTATAGCCGAATGCATCAATGTCATTCTAATCACGTTAAAATTATACATCGTCCATCCTATCCTCAATTTATTGACAATTGTGACGCTTTAATCACCCAAGATCCCAATCATCTATTATTAGTCAAAACAGCAGATTGTTTACCGATTCTTATTTATAAACCACCCACTACTATTGCCGCTATCCATGCTGGAAGAAAAGGAACTGAAACTAATATTACCAAAGCCACAATCCAAAAAATCCAAACCCTATCACCTTCCAAAACTGAAAAATGGTCTATCTGGTTCGGGCCCCATATTTGTCAAAAATGCTATGAAATTAATCTAAAAACTCATGAAAAATATGACTTAAAACAAAAAAACATCGAACAAATCACTAAAGAACTACCGACTAAAAAGATATCAATTGATTCATCACCTAATTGTACAGTATGTAATAATAATAATTACTTTTCTTATCGTCACAATCCCTATTATGCCGGTCGATTTTTTTCAGGGATTTATTTAAAAAAAGAATAAAAGTTCTAAAAAATTATGGCGCGCCCGGTAGGAGTCGAACCTACGACCTACGGATTAGAAGTCCGTTGCTCTATCCAGCTGAGCTACGGGCGCAAGATATGTCTGGGGACATTACTCTAACGTATTCTGAGTGTTTTGAGCAATGTTTTATTGGGGGTAAGGGGAGGGGTACCCTCCCCTTTGGGATAAAAAAACATCTTGCCCACCAAGTGGAATTATTCCCCTTGAACCCCTATATGGTATCCTTAATTCATGACACTCGATTCTCTTATTTCGTTTTACGGTCACTGGGTGCATAAATGGATGGGGCAGGACTTTTGGCTGACACGGTTTATATTCCTTAGGGCCTTAGGATGTATCTACTTTGTCGCATTTTTGAGCCTATTTAATCAGTTTAAACCCCTATTCGGTCATCAGGGTCTATTGCCTGCTCACCTATTTCTACAGCGATTAGGGGCAACCTTCCCCAGTAAATGGTCTGCATTTTGGAAGCAGCCCACCCTATTTTGGATCCATATTTCAGATCAGGCCATGTGGCTACTTGCACTAGTCGGCATTATCCTTTCTGTTGCTGTGATATTTGGGCTGTCAAATGGGGCGTCCATGCTTGTGCTATGGGTCCTGTATCTGTCGTTTGTCCATATCGGCCAAATATTTTATGGCTATGGATGGGAGTCTTTACTCCTTGAAACGGGTTTTTTATCTATTTTTTTATATCCATTTTGGAATTTACAGTGGTTTCCTGCCCACCATTCCCC
>CAXFGY010000100.1:0-5106 GCA_964002605.1 uncultured Candidatus Marinamargulisbacteria bacterium | reverse complement strand
AGTAACTAAACTCCTTTCACTACCATCATTCCGTTCAAATCCACACTCACTGATGGCCATTAATTGACTTCTTGACGTAATATAATTCTCATGAATAGTCATTGTTAAATTTCCGTCATCCATATCTTCTGGTAAATCAAATTCTTCAACAAACATGTTTGCCCAATTCCCTTTTATTCTATTTGCAATAACTGTTCCATAAACATCGACTGCTGTACTTGTATCTTGTTCATCTGCATGAGCCTGATTGCGGTGGGTTATTATTGAGTGTATTGAGCGGCCGTGATTATCTTCGTTATTTTCTTCATCATCGACCCTATTAGGGTTGTTACCATGATTGATAAATATTTGACCAGATAAAGGGATTTCAACTGCTACCCCCCCATCATTATCACCCGTTATCGCTAAAGGGGTTAGGAAACGTAAGTGAGTGTTAGGATTAACTGTATTAATATTGGCACTTACATCCCTATTATTAGGTGCAAGAGGTGCTCCCCATTGTCGTCGATGTGTAGTAAATCCAATACCATTCGTATTTCTATCATCTGAGGTGTCAATAAAATAGTTATTGGCATTGCAATTTTGTGAATCATCAGTATTCGTACAATTACCATAGCTATGATAAACTTTTGCTTCATTATTGAAGATTACGTTTTCTCTGACAAATAATTGGCTACTATGTAAGTTAATGAATTGATTTTCTTCTTCATTAGGATCTGTATGACTAAATGATAAAAATGGACCATATCCTTGTTTTTTGTTTGTATATTTTATGTAATCACCAGTATGAAACATTAATTTATCGTTTGTTAAATGAGTATTTGCTGTTGTTTCTTTTGTAGAGGGAGGTGCTGGTGATATAATGCTTGATTCATATTCAGGTTTGTCTAAGTCTAATGGTTGTGATCTAGATTCGTTAGGAAGTCCAATAACGATGATTTGATGAAAATGTGCTGGATCTGACACGAGATTAGGAACGTCCTCACTACCCTGACTGGTTGCATTTAAGTTTACCCTTCGTGCACTTAAGGTAACTCTAAAATGATTTTCATAGGCATCTGCTCGATTACCACCTTCGATGGCCTGCACAGAACATCCTGTTTCCCTTGGTTGATCAGGGTCTTCATTAAAATCTTCTGAAACATCACTACAAATTCTTGCAGTTAATGCACTTTGTAGTGTAATGCGTTTTTGCGCACTGGATAAATCAAACCCTTGACCATTACCACCAGTTAGAGTAGTTTTTATTTCTTGACGCTCCCCATCATTACAAGTGCGATTGTTACAGCTTTCTAGTATTATATGTTGCTCTGGGTCCCATTGAGATCCCAAGTTGTTGCGATCTGTAGGTATCGTGTTGTCATAGCTTCCGAAAGCTAAAATTAAGAGGTTGTATCCCATATCATATAGTTGATCGGTTACACCATCTGTTATTTTATGGGGGATGCTAAAATCATATATAAGAATATCTGTCGCAGCCGCATTCGGTATTTGTTGCCCAAAAGCAGCTGCACTAATATCGCCTATTTGTGGAACTTCAAAAATACCTGCAGGTCCGATGACCTTATTTTCCCCTGTATTAATATTTCCGTGAACATGAAGAGTTTCTCCTGGTCTCATATCGACGCCAACACGAGCTTCTGTTCGTCCACCTACTCTTGTTTGATAAATTTCTAAGATACTATTAATTCGAGTTGGGGCTGGGGCTGCATCGTTACTCATGCCAAACATGACAGGGCCATTATTAAAGTTTAAGTATAAAGGTGTTCTGTTGGTACGAATGTGTTTTCCAAAACTTACATCATTTGGTGCGCAGTCAACAGTTTGGCTTGGATTGCATGCCTCACTGAAATCTGCATATTCAGGCTCTTGATTGGGAGGGAATTGTATCCTTACTATTCGTTCGTCATCTTCATTTAGAGTAGACCATGCGGAAATTGTTTGGTTTCCGATTGCAATGTACCCGTTTGTATAATTTTGAGCAACAATGAAGTGCGGTTCTTCAATAGTACGAAAAATTAATGGAGTTGCTGGGGGATCGGGATCGGTTAAGGGGTCATCATGACCAAAAAAATCCCATTTACCTCTCATTGTTTCCATTCCTTGTGTTCTTTCACAACTTCCACTTCCTATAGCTCCAACTATTAATAGACATGCGCTAACTTCTGCAGAATCGTCTCTATAGTTTCCACTCATTGGTCTTGGTAATTGTAAAGGGGTTGGCTGAGTTGTTTCATGTAAAAATTCCACACTGCCATTTATGGCAACGGGTTTGAGGTTGACCATGTAAAAATTTTTTGAAGCAGTAGATTCATTTCTTATGATACCATTTCCATCCACTGGTCTGATTGAAATTCCGCCACCAGCTCCAAAAATAAGAAAGTCCTTATTGAGGTAAGTGGGTGCAATACTGATATTTTGTTCTTGAAGATTATGAAATTTAGGAACTTGACTTGGTGTGTCAAATGATTGAGCTGTGATTGTCGTTACGTTAGCAAACAAGATACACCACCCTAGTAGTACTAATAATGATTTTAATAATTGGAGTAATTTTTTCATATTATTTTATTGTATCATATTTGCTCTGTATGTTACTGATATAATTACTTTGGTAACTTTATTACTTTTACTATTACTTTTATCGTTCATTTTGATTATAAACTTGTATTTATTTTTTTTCGGTATACGAGTTTATTGATCGTGTTTGTTTATAGTGTTTCGTATAGTGGGACTGTCCCAAAACATAAAAAAGCGATTGAATGTGATGTCGCCAAAGGGATAAGATTTGCAATTTATCGCTTGAGGAAGAGGTCAGCGCTACTCAGCGCTACATAAAGAAGGTGAAAATTGTGAAGGTTAGGCATTTCACGACAGAGCCATAGAGACGATTTGCACTTTTATGATAATCTTTTTATTATGGGACGCAAAGTGATGATTAATCAAGAAAAAATGATTACAGATATTTCCGGTGTATACTCGTCAGCAATACATGCTGGTTTTAAAGCAGATGCCTTGGATTTGGCTTATATTTATGTTCCAAATGCCGTTGCTTCTGCAGGCGTATTTACCACAAATCAATGTGCTTCAGAAACAATTCGCTATACTCAAAAAATAATGAAACGAAGCACTTTAAAAGCCATTGTAATTAATTCAGGTAATGCCAATACGGCCACAGGTCAGTTAGGTAAACTTGCGGTTAAAGAAACAGTTCGTATTACATCCAAGCAATTGGGTTTGCAGCAATCAGAGGTGGGTGTGGCATCTACCGGTGTAATTGGCGTTCCTTTACCTCTGAATATTATGACGAATGGATTGACGCGTTTATTAAAGGAGCCGTTAAAAAAAGAAGGACATTTATGTTCAAAGGCAATTTTAACCACTGATTTAGTGACTAAAACAGTGTTTTTAGAAAAAAAAATTGGCAAAAAGATGATTCAAGTGGCAGGTATTTGTAAAGGGTCAGGTATGATTGCCCCGAATATGGCGACAATGTTGGCTTATCTTGTAACGAATGTTCACCTGACGAATGATCAGTTTCAGTCATGTCTTAAAATAGCGGTTAATGAGTCGTTTAATTGTATCACCGTTGATTCGGATACATCGACAAGCGATATGGTGGTTGGTTTTGCTACTGGAGAGCGTCAAATTAATTGGAAATCCTCAGATGAGCGAGCTGCATTTCAAGAACTTTTAACTGAAGTTTGTCGATCTTTAGCCACTCAAATTGTGAAGGATGGTGAAGGCGTAACGAAATTAATTGAATTAACTGTATTGGGGGCTGTGACCCAAACAGAGGCCAAGCAAGTTGCAATGTCAGTACTAAATTCTCCGTTGGTTAAAACTGCTATTCATGGTGAGGATCCCAATTGGGGGCGCTTAATGATGGCTATTGGTAAGACCTCAGGGATAAAGTTAAATAGTCATAAACTGAGTATTGCGATGGGTGGGTATTGGCTTGTTAAAGCGGGTCAGCCGACCGCTATTGATTTGTCAAAAGTTAAGCAGGCTTTGAAACAAGATACAGTATTGTTAACGATTGATTTAGGACTTGGGAGTGCTCAAGTACGTGCTTGGGGGTGCGATTTGTCGAAGCAATATATTGATATCAATGTGGATTATAACTAAAATAATGATGTTATTTTATTTTGATTAATATTTTTTTAAAAATTATCACACCTATAGAGTGGGGTTAACCCAGTGAAGTGTTTATGTTTATATTCACTTTTTCTCGGGAAAAAACTATACTGGTAATTGATTTTAATTGTAACTTAAAAATTTTATAGGATATCAATAGTGAATTTAAAAAATGAAATTAAGAAAGCAAATACTTTGTTAGAAGCGTTGCCCTATATTCGTCAATTTAGGGGTCAGTGTGTCGTGGTTAAATATGGGGGCTCATTAATGGTAGCAGATGATTTAAAAGAGCAATTTGCTAAAGATATTGTGTTATTAAAGTATATTGGCCTTAATCCTGTTATTGTTCATGGTGGGGGAAAAGAAATTTCTAAGTGGATGAAAAAAATGGGTAAAGAAGCAATTTTTATTGATGGATTACGGGTTACTGATTTGGAGACGATGGAAATTACTGAAATGGTTTTGACAGGTAAAATTAATTCTGAAGTGGTTTCCTTAATGAATCAACATGGTGGGTCTGCAGTGGGATTATCAGGAAAAGATGCTAATTTATTTACTGCTATTAAGCGAAAATCTAAAGCCAATCAATCGTTGGGCTTTGTGGGAGACATTACCGATGTGGATACGACGTTAATTCATACATTAAATAATTCAGGTTATATTCCCGTTATTTCATCAGTAGGACATAGTCCTAGTGGTGAAAGTTTAAATATGAATGCTGATCATGTTGCTCAAGCGATTGCGACTGCGATTAAATCACTAAAATTAATTTATTTAACAGATGTTCCAGGACTGAAAATTAATGAAACATTGCAGTCTAAATTAACACTGGCTCAAGCAAAAAAATTACTTTCTCATAAAGATGTTAAATCAGGGATGTTGCCTAAGCTCACGTGTGCAGTGATGGCGATTCAGTCAGGTGTGACAAATGTACATATTATTAATGGATTGATTGAACATGCTGTTTTACTG
>CAXFGY010000099.1:0-5179 GCA_964002605.1 uncultured Candidatus Marinamargulisbacteria bacterium | reverse complement strand
GCGAATATTAACAGGCATTAAACCTACTGGAAAGCCTCATATTGGCAATTTTTTTGGAGCTATTCAACCGGCACTTCTATTAGCTAAAAAATGGGATGCTTTATTTTTTATTGCTGATTATCATGCGCTAACAACGTTTAAAAACGCGTCACAATTTAAAGATTTATCTTTTGAGGTTGCAGTAACATGGTTAGCGTGTGGATTGGATCCTCGAAAGGTTTTATTTTACCGTCAATCAGATATCCCTGAAATATTCGAGTTGCATTGGATTTTGTCTTGTGTTGCTTCTAAAGGGCTATTAAATCGAGCTCATGCATATAAAGCATTGGTGGAGGCTAATGAGTTGGCTCAAAAAGATGCAGATAAAAATATCAATATGGGGCTTTTTAATTATCCTATTTTGATGGCAGCTGATATTTTGACGTTTGATACAACGCATGTGCCTGTTGGAATTGATCAAAAGCAGCATGTTGAAATTGCCAGAGATATTGCAGAGTCATTTAATTCTTGTTTTGGCGAAGTATTGGTTGTTCCTAAGATTTTGGTACAAGAAAAACAATCGTTAATTTTAGGGGTTGATGGGCGTAAAATGAGTAAAAGTTATGAAAACATTATTCCATTATTTGATGATTTATCAGTGATTAAAAAATGTGTTATGTCGATTAAGACAGACTCGTTGGCTATAGATGCAGTTAAAAATCCAGATCAGTGTGTTTTATTTGCGTTATATCAACTTTTTGCTACCGAATCTGATGTTGCGATGATTCGTTCACGTTATGAGCAAGGTGGTTTGGGATATGGTGAGTTTAAAGAGATGCTTTATGATCAGATTGTTACTTTTTTTCAATTGTATCGTGAGCGGTATTTTTATTATATGAGGCATTTTTCAGAAGTTCAGACTTTATTAGAAGAAGGAGCTGTTTCTGTACGAAAAATAGCCGCTCAAACATTGATGCGTGTTCGTCAGGCGGTGGGAGTATCAATTTAACTGCTTATCTTGTCACTTAAGTGTGCTTGAAGTACAATTAATGTCTAAGTTTTTAGGGAGTACTTATGTCTAGTGTAATAAAATCTAAATTATTAAGCATTGATTCGATTGAAGACTTTGATCCAGAAATTGCTTCAATGATTCGTTCTGAAAAAGAACGTCAGCAAAGTAAAATTGAGTTAATTGCTTCTGAAAACTTTACTTCTATTGCTGTGATGGAGGCACAAGGGTCATGTTTAACGAATAAATATGCAGAAGGGTTGCCTGGCAAACGTTATTATGGTGGGTGTGAATATGTTGATAGTGTAGAGCAGCTAGCTATTGATCGTGTGAAAGCGCTTTTTGGTGCAGATCATGCTAATGTTCAGCCCCATTCGGGTGCTCAGGCTAATATGGCCGTTTTTTTTTCTTTTCTTAATCCGGGTGATGTTATTATGGGGATGGATTTGTCACATGGAGGGCATTTAACACATGGCTCGCCAGTTAGTATCTCGGGTTCTTTTTTTAATGTGATTTCTTATGGTGTTGATCTTGAAAAAGAACGAATTAATTATGATGAGTTTGAGCAAGTTGCGGTTCAAAAGAAACCAAAAATGATTATAGCCGGGGCGTCTTCATATCCGCGTATAATTGATTTTGAACGTATTTCACAAATCGCTAAAAAAGTAGGCGCTATTTTTTTTGTAGATATGGCTCATATTGCAGGGTTAGTGGCGGCTGGTTTGCATCCAAATCCTGTTGAATATGCTGATGTTGTGACATCAACTACTCATAAAACGTTGCGTGGTCCTCGTGGAGGGATTATTTTGTGTCGATCTCAGTATCAAAAGCAAATTGATAAAGCTGTTTTTCCTGGGACTCAAGGTGGACCGTTGATGCATGTTATTGCCGGAAAAGCGATCGCTTTCAAAGAAGCGTTGCAGCCTGAATTTAAAGTTTACCAACAACAAGTAGTTGCGAATGCTAAAGCATTTTCGGATAGTTTAATTGAACTTGGATTTCGTTTGGTTTCTGGAGGTACAAGTAATCATTTAGTTTTAGTTGATTTAACGGCTAAAGGATTAACAGGTAAAGTTGCTGAATCTATACTTGATGAAGTAGGAATTACTGTTAATAAAAATACAATTCCATTTGATAAGCAATCGCCCTTTGTTACTTCAGGTATTCGAATTGGGACACCTTCTGTTACAACCCGTGGAATGCAGGAAAAAGAAATGGATCAATTAGCAAAATGGATTTCTGATATACTATTGAACCCAGATAATTCTAGACTAAAACAGAATGTTGCCAAAGAGGTTAATCAATTATCTAAAGCGTTTCCATTATATTCTGAAACTTAATGATGAAATTTGGGACATTAGGTCCTGCGGGCACATTTTCTGAACTTGCATTAAATCAATATTTAATTGATTTTAACTATAAAAAAAGTGAAATTGTATTGTTTCATTCTATTGAAAGTGTATTTGCTGCTTTAAAAATGAATAAGGTTGATAAAATTCTTGTTCCAGTTGAAAATACAATTAATGGAAAAGTTGAAACAACTTTAGATGAATTGTTACGGTTAAATTCTTTTTGTATTGAATTTGAATTAACTACTCCAATTTCACATTGTTTACTTGCGTATTCCGATGATGTCATTACATCTGTTTCTTATATTTTGTCTCATTATCAGCCATTGCGACAATGTCAAAAGTATTTGTTAAAATATTTTCCAAATGCGAGTCAAGTTGTTACAAAGTCTAGTGCATTAGCAGCTGAACTTTTGAGTGAACATCAGTTTGAACAAAAAAAAATAGAAGTACTACCTTATGCATGTTCTGCTAAAAATACAGTAGTGGTTGGAAATAAATCGTTAGCATCGATTTATAACTTGAAAATTTTAGCAAAAAATATTAATGATATTACAAATAATTTTACGCGGTTTTTTGTTATTGGAGATCAACATGCTCAAATTACTGGTAATGATAAGACGTCGTTGATTTTTACAACGTCTAACAATGCTGGGGCACTTTATGAAATATTAGGTGTTTTTGCAGATAATAGTATTAATTTATTATCAATTTCATCTCGGCCTTCTAAAAAGAAGTTGGGGGAATATTTATTTTATGTTGATGTGAATGGTCATAAAAATGAAGATGTGTTAAATAATGTGTTATTAGAAGTTCAAGATAAAGCGTTGTTTTATAAATTGATAGGGTCTTATTCTTTATCAGGAGTTTAATTATGTTAGATCCCAAACGTATTCGTGATGTTGTTGAGGTTAAGCAAGGGTTATTAAAACGAAATTTTTGTTTAGATGATTTTGAAAAATATTTAGATTTAGATCAAAAATGGCGTTTAGTTCATCAAGAGATGGATGCTAAGATTAGCCAACGTAAAAAACAGATGCCTCAAGGTAAGCCTGATCAGGATCAATTGATTAAGTTAAAGGGTATTTCAGATGAAATTAAATTACTTCAAATACAAGTTAAACAGTATGAACAGCAATTATCTGAAATGGCGTTATTATTTCCTAATATTCCTTTGCTGGATGTTCCAGACGGTTGTGGTGAGCAAGATAATCAATTAGTCTGTATTCAAGGGAATATTCCAAATTTTGATTTTGACATTAAATCGCATGAAGTCATTGGGGAATCGTTAGGTTTGTTTGATTTTAATAGTGCGGCTACGATTACTGGTTCCCGGTTTGTTGTTTATCGGGGGTTAGGGGCTAAATTAGAGCGCGCCTTATTAAACTTTATGCTTGATTTTCATACTCAAAATCATGGTTATGAAGAGGTGTTGCCACCTGTTTTGATCAATGAGGAAAGTCTTTATGGTACGGGACAACTGCCTAAATTTAGGGAGGACTCTTTCTCTATACATGATGACTCTTTTTGGTTGAGTCCTACAGCTGAAGTACAGCTCACTAACTTATATCGTGATGAAGTTATTTTAGATTCAAATTTACCGATAAAGTTGACTGCTGGAACTGCTTGTTTTCGAAAAGAAGCGGGTTCTTATGGACAGGATGTTAAAGGAATCATTCGGCAGCATCAATTTAATAAGGTTGAATTAGTTAAATTATGTCATCCTCAAAACTCTGCTTTAGAATTGGAGGGTTTATTACAAGATGCAGAAGCAATTTTGAAAGCATTAGGACTCCCTTATCGAGTGATGTTGTTATGTACTGGAGATTTAGGGTTTTCTGCTGCAAAAACTTATGATTTAGAAGTCTGGTTTCCCTCACAAAATCGGTATCGAGAAGTTTCTAGTTGTTCATTATTTGGAGATTTTCAAGCACGTCGGATTATGATAAGATATAAGGATAAAAAAAAGGGTAGTCTATTCTATTTACATACTATTAATGGTTCTGGATTGGCAATAGGACGTACTGTAGCAGCATTATTAGAAAATTTTCAGCAAAAAGATGGTTCAGTTAAGATTCCCGAATGTTTACATCCTTATTTAGGAGTGAGTGAATTAAAATGACCAAATTAAATGAAAATTATATTCAATTTTTTAAGTCATTAGCAAATGAAGAACGTATTGAAATTTTAAAATTACTTCATAAAAATAAGGAGATGTATGCCAAAATGATTGAAAAATCTTTTTATTTAGAGCAATCAACTACATCGCATCATTTAAATATGCTACGTCGTTCTGGAATTGTAAAGATTCGTAAAGAAGGAAGGCGGATTTATTATTCTATTGATTATGATTCTTTTCGGAAGCATTTATCGGTATTTGAAACACTATTTTTGAATTCTTAGATTTTTTGCAAGAAAAAATAATAGGTTTACGATATAAATAAGAGTAATATGTATGGGGTGTAAAAATGTCTAATGATAAAATTAATAAGAAAAAAGTTAAATTTACTCTTGATTCTAAAGATCAATCTTTAAAACCTCTTGTTTCATCTGATTCAAAAATTAGTGGTTTGGTTTCTGAGCGAAGAAAGATGTTAGAGTTAATTTTAAAAGACGTTTTGATCCAAGTTGGAACTGATTCAAAAAAAGTCATATTAGCACAAGTATTAATTGCTTTAAAGTTGGAAGGTATATTGTCAGATACACTTACTGATGCTCAGTATAAATTGGTAAAAGTGATTACAGATGGGATTTTAAGTGATCCTGAACAAACCATAGAAACCGAAAAGTTAATTAAAAAGTTGTTGTAAATTTTTTATTTCATTGATGATATATGTTGTAT
>CAXFGY010000098.1:0-5331 GCA_964002605.1 uncultured Candidatus Marinamargulisbacteria bacterium | reverse complement strand
ATCAATATATTTAACTGCAAAATTTCTTCAAAAAAAATCGATAATATACTAAGGTAGTAAATTGTATTGAAATTTATTTAATACAAAATCGATAATATAAAAAACTTAAAATAAAAATTAAAAGGAGATTATTGTGGACAATGTAACAAGTTCTTGTAGACCACTACCAGATTAAAAAAATAAAAATATCTTTAAAAAATCATTTGTAATTTTTTTAAGAAAAGTTGATAATTAAATACGCTAGTCAAGAGATTATTTTAAAATAAATTAATTTAAGAGATATTTTAATATGTCAGATGTTGTTGAAGGAAGATTTCGCAGAGTTGAACAGCAAAATACTGATTTTGTACCTGATCAACGTACACCAGCAGTCCTGGGAAAAATACAGAAGTCGGCAGCGGTAGTAGTAATAGGATTTATTTATTTCTATTTTTACAAACAAGAAAAGTATTCTTTAGTAAGTCTAGGGCAAGCATTAAGAGCAGTATCTATTGGAGCAGCATTAGGAATAGCAGCAGGAGTATCATGTAGTAATAAAAATATCCCTAGGAATAGTAGTTAGGAGCTAGTTTTATTATGGACCATTGTTTTGATTAAAAAACTATTTTTGTAAAAAATGATAAAAACATTAATTAAAGTAAACCATTAGGTTTTTTTAAGATGTTGTAATAACGATTTATTTGCTAAATTTACATTAATTTTATCATACAAAAATAACCATGACGCTAATAATGACATAAGTTAAAATATCAGTTGGATCTGTCGCGACATGCCTAATCTTCACAATTTTCAACTTTGTTATGGTGATCCGCTACACCGTTTCAAGCGATAAATTGCAAATCTTAAACCTTTAGCAACATCGCAATCGATTAAGTTTTTCTATTTTGGACAGACCCCAGTTGTAAAGTTAATACTAATGACAAATAATCCGAACACTATTAAATAGTATATAAATCAAAGTTGTTCATCAAATTCCAACTAAAAAACACCGATTATTGAGTTTTTTTAATGTATTACTTATGTCACATACTTAGCCCTTTTCCCATTCTGAGCGTTATGAGTTACAATAAGGCATCATGGAAAATATACGTAACTTTTCAATTATTGCGCATATCGATCACGGTAAATCAACATTATCTGATCGCTTGATCCAACTGACGAATACCGTGGCCGATCGAGATATGAAAGCCCAATTGCTCGATTCGATGGAGTTAGAACGGGAACGTGGTATTACGATTAAGATGCAAGCGGTCCGAATGAAGTATCAGGGCAAAGAAGGTAAAGACTATATTTTGAATTTAATTGATACACCCGGTCATGTTGATTTTAGTTATGAAGTATCTCGTTCTTTAGCCGCTTGTGAAGGCGCATTGTTGTTAATTGATGCGGCGCAGGGAATTGAAGCACAAACCATGGCTAATTTTTATTTAGCGTTAGAACATGATTTGGAAATTATTCCTATTATTAACAAAATTGATTTACCTTCGGCGCAGCCAGATAAAGTATTGGCAGATATCGAGTTAGCATTGGGTATTCCTAAAGAAGACTGTTTATTATGTAGTGCAAAAAGTGGGGAGGGGGTTGCGGGTATTTTAGATGCCATTGTAGCAAAAGTGCCAGCACCTAAAGCGGGAGATCCAGACGCGCCGTTGCGGGCGTTAATTTATGATGCCCATTATGATGAGTATCGCGGGGTGATTAGTTATGTGCGTGTTTTTGATGGCCAAATTGCCCAAGGCCAAAGCATTAAAATGATGGCAACCGATCGGCAATTTGAAGTGGCGGAACTGGGGTTTTTTAAGCCTGAAATGACAGCATCTCAATATATTAAAGCAGGAGAGGTGGGCTATGTTATTTCAGGAATTAAAACCTTAGATGACTCGCGGGTAGGAGATACCATTACTGATTCTAAGCGAGTCGCTGAAAATGCCTTACCGGGTTATCAGAAAGCGAAAGCAATGGTTTTTTCGGGTATTTATCCTGTTGATACCGAACAGTTTAAAGAATTGGGTGATGTATTAGATAAGCTAAAGTTAAGTGATGCGTCTTTACATTATGAAACAGAGTCATCGCAAGCATTGGGGTTTGGCTATCGGTGTGGATTTTTAGGGTTATTGCATATGGAAATTATTCAGGAACGAATTCAACGCGAATTTGGGATTGAAATTGTATTAACCGCACCCAATGTGACCTATCGAATTAATACCACTAATGGCGAAGAACTATTATTGGAAAATCCAAGTCAGTTTCCAGATCCAACCCATATTGAGTCGATTTATGAGCCATTTATGGGCTTATCTATTATTACGCCTAATGAGTATATGGGGCCGATTATGGAACTGTCTCAAGATGCCCGTGCAGTGTATAAAAAAGCAGAAATGTTGGATGCAACACGTCAGATATTAACCTTTTCAATGCCCTTGAATGAACTCATTACCGGTTTTTTTGATCAATTGAAATCACGAACACGGGGATATGCAAGTATGGATTATTGGTTTGAGACATTTGAAGTATCGAAATTAGTAAAAGTAGATATTTTAATCAATGGAGATCCAGTAGATGCGTTGTCATTTATTGCCCATCGTGACAAGGCAGAAACGATTGGTCGAAAATTAGCGGTTAAATTAAAAGATATTATTCCCCAGCAAATGTTTGAAGTGCCGATTCAAGGGATGATTGGCGGAAAAGTGATTTGTCGCGAAACGATTCGGGCCTTGCGCAAAAATGTCACGGCAAAATGTTATGGCGGTGATATATCACGTAAACGAAAGTTACTAGAGAAGCAAAAAGCAGGGAAAAAGAAGATGAAGCAGTTGGGGAATGTTACTGTCCCTAAAGAGGCTTTTTTATCGATTTTAAAGACATCTGATTAAGTAACATGAAAATCGATCGTTTAGCGTATCAATCGATCACCGATTTTGAACCGATCATTCAACAACCCTATTCAGTGGTATTAGATTCTACTGACCAGGGCCATTATGATACCCGCTACACCTATATTGGCTTTGATCCTTATGCAGTGATTACCGTTTCTAAAGGAAAAGTAACGGAAACATTTCGAGAAAATAATAGTTCCAATCAGTATGACGATATAGACGATTATTTTAATCGGGTGATATTGAAATGGATCAATAATCAACAAAAAACAGATACGGAAAAGTTGATGGGCGGGTTGATTGGTTATATGTCATATGAGTCTATATCTTGCTTTCAGGATTTTCAAGCTATAAATTGTCCTAGTTTTTCGCAATTACCTGAAATGATTTGGGGCGTTTATGATCGCCTAATTTGTATTGACCATCACCAAAAAAGGTGTGAATTAATTGTCCGAGAGGATATTAGTGGAATTTCACTATCAAAAGCAGCTTTTTTAAATCAGTTAAACGTATTTTATAATCAGACTAAAGCCGTGAAATATAGCCGATTTCAATTAACATCTTCGGTTCAGTATCCTGATTTTTTAGAATACAAAGAAAAAGTGAATTCAATTTTAGGTTGGATTCAAGAAGGACACACTTATCAAGTGAATTTATCCCAGCGTTATCAGGCTCAGTTTACAGGCGATCCATTAGCGTTATATTTTAAATTGCAAGCGCATAGTCCAGCACCTTATGGCGCATATTTAAATTATCCAGAGGTTCAGATCTGTAGTACATCGCCAGAATTATTGATCAGTAAAGTGGGTGATCGGTTGATTACACGTCCGATTAAAGGGACAATTAAGCGTCAAAAAACTGAAAGCGCAGATCAAAAAAATCGAGATAAACTGAAGCAGTCTTGCAAAGATCGGGCAGAGTTAACAATGATCATTGATCTTGTTCGTAATGATTTAAAGCGGGTGTGTAGTTCAGGTACAGTAAAAGTAGGAGAGCTTTACCGTTTGGAGACGTTTTCCCATTTACATCATTTAGTAACAGATGTCACAGGGCAGTGGGATAAGAAATCATCACATTGGGATATTATTAAGGCGGTATTCCCAGGAGGATCTATTACAGGTGCGCCAAAAATTCGATCGGTTGAACTCATTAACGCATTAGAGTTAGAGCCGCGTTATATCTATACAGGGAGTATTGGCTATATTGGCTTTGATGGAAATATAAAATTAAATATTGCGATTCGGACATTATACGCGCATAATAAAGAAGTCTATTTTCATAGTGGCAGTGGTATTATTGCTGATTCAAACCCTAAAAATGAGTGGGATGAATTAAAAGTTAAAGTACAAGGGATTTATTCAGCATTAATGAACAGTCCCAAATAAAAGGAGGAGTTTTATGCCGGTGGGAAATTGGATAATTAATGGTAGTGAAATTGTTGCTTCTGCATCATTGGAGTTTCCATTTGATGATTGTGGGTTTTTATATGGATATGGGTTGTTTGAAACGGTTAAAGTCTTTAACAAGACCCCCCTATTGCTAGCAAATCATTTAGGACGTTTGCAGCGATCATCAATTGTGATGGATTTAATGCTTGATATTGATACAGAAAAATTAATCGCTTTAATTTATGAATTGATTAAAAAAAATGGAATTGAAAATGGGGTATTAAATTTATATTTAACAGGGGGTGATCGGCCAACATCAATGTATCATTTAGGACTTGAAAAACCAACATTAATTGGTGTGGTAAGGGAATTTTCTTTCGATAAATTAGCCCCATTAACATTAGGGCTGAGACAAGCGTCATTTCAGCGAATTCCAATTGATGGTATTAAAACAATGTCATGGTTCAAAAATATTTTAGAAAAGCGTTTAGCACCAGAGTTTAACGATATCATATTATATGACAATAATGATCTAGTATTAGAAACCACAACCGCAAATATTTTTTTCATCAAAAAAAATAAATTAGTCACGCCAAAGGCAGCGGAAGTATTAATGGGAGTGACAAGAAGTTTTATTTTAGAGATTAGTCAAAAGCAGTTGCTTGAAGTAGAAGAACGATTAGTCAATTTATCGGAATTAACAGAGTTTGATGAACTATTTATTACCAATGCTGTTCATGGTGTTATTGAAATTGATTCTGTTGAAAATCATGAGTTTTTACGCTCTGGTTCGGTGACGCAATCAATTAAACAAAAATATATGGAAGAAATTCATCAATTAAGTCAAAGTTCTTCATTGGTATAGCAAGTACTTTATTGGACAAATGTGATGAGTTGTGATACTCTATTATAAGATGTTATTTTGCAAAATAGTAATGTTAAAAAAGTTGTTATATTAATTTTTATTTATTATTAAAATAATAAAAGGAATTTAGTGTATGGTAGATCGAGCAGCAAGTCCAAGTCCAAACGCAAGAGGAGCGACTCCTGCTCAAAGTACTCAGCCT
>CAXFGY010000097.1:0-5449 GCA_964002605.1 uncultured Candidatus Marinamargulisbacteria bacterium | reverse complement strand
CAATGAATCAAGTAAACACCCATCTCCACAGCCTAAATCAAGTACTTTAGAAGCAGAAGGAACCAATGCTTGAATATGACTATGGTTCATAGACTAAATCCTGATACTGTTGTTAAAAATGGTTGAATAACATCACTTAATTTTTCTTGTGACAATAAAAACCCATCATGACCATAAGGAGAGTCAATTTCACAGTAAGTCACATTTTTATTAATTCGCATCAAAGACTGCACAATATCCTTACTATCTTTAGTAGGGTATAACCAATCTGATGTGATCGCCATAATTAAGAATTGAGCATCCGTACTCTTAAATGCATTTTCAAGAGAACCATACGATTTGTGTAAATCATAATAACTCATTGCTTTTGATAAATAGAGATAAGAATTGGCATCAAAGCGATGAACAAACTTATGCCCTTGATGATAAAGATAACTTTCAATTTGAAAATCAGTTTGAAGATTATAACCATACTCTTGCTTTTCCTGTAATTTGCGACCAAATTTTTGAGATAAAGACTCTTCAGATAAATAGGTAATATGTCCAATCATACGAGCAATTGCTAATCCATTTTCTGGTTTTTCTTGATCGTAATAATTCCCCTTATTCCAATTTGGATCAGATATAATTGCATTTCGACCTACGGTACCAAATGCAAGCGCTTGAGGAGACAACTTAGATGTTGATGCAATGGGAACGCAACTTTTAATTTTATCAGGATATAAAGCTGCCCATTCTAATGCTTGCATTCCACCCATCGACCCCCCAATCACCATCAGTAACGTATCAATAGCTAAATGTTCAATTAAACAAGCCTGCGCATTAACCATATCACTAATTGTAACCATTGGAAATGTAATGTGATAAGGTAATTCAGTTTTAGGATTAATGCTAGAAGGACCTGAAGACCCATAACAACTCCCTAGCGTATTCGAACTAATAATAAAATATTTTGTAGTATCAAGCGCTTTACCTGGACCAATTAAATCACTCCACCATCCGCCATTACTAGCATGTGCATCTGCCGATAAAGCATGACAAATCAAAATAGCATTTGTTTTATTATCATTTAATGTCCCATAAGTTTCATAAGCAATATCAAACTCATGAAGTTGTTTTCCAGAATTTAAAACTAAAGAATTTTGACTATGAAAAAAACGTGTATCTTTGTGATATTGTATCGGCATAACTTTTTAATTTCCTAATAATATGACACTTAAATAACACGAGTCAACTGAAATAATTGGAGCGGGAGACGAGGGTCGAACTCGCGACAATTGGCTTGGAAGGCCAATGCTCTACCAACTGAGCTACTCCCGCTATATAAAGAAAATAATACCATACCATTTAATTAAATTTAATCATTTTATATATTAACTTTGTATCTGAGCCTACCTATATGATTAAGTAAAAACAAAATCTAGCTATTTTTTCCTTTTTTTTGCAAATTGGACGCATCATTTAATAAAATGATTTTATCAACCATATAATTAAGCTTACTAATTGAATCATATGCAATGTCAAAAAAATTCCATTTTAAAGCAATTTTAGCAACTTCCTTAAAAGCCATATTTTTAATTTCTTCTTGTTGAATCATGTCTATTTTTTTAAAAGTACTTTTTAATTTTGAAGTAATATAATCAGCATTATTAGTTTGACTATAAAGTTTTAATAACGTAACTTCAATCATAATATTTTCATTAACAGTAATATCCTTTCTATCAAATTGATTTAAAACCGCCATTAAAGCAACTTCATGTTGTGTTTCCAAAGACAATAATGACATTGTTAATATACATCGAGTAAATATTTGTATTTTTAATTTTTCTGTATTCAATGAATTAATTAATTGAATAAATAATGAAATTTGATTCTCTTTAATTAAATGATTACCTAAATCAAGCAATAGGTTAATCTGCTTTTTTTCAGATAAACCTTGAATTAAAGATAAAGATTTAGACAATGACTGATTTAGGATATAAGTTTGATAAAATCGTTTTTTTGCCTTTTTTTTAATTGATTTTGGCTCAAACTTTTCTATTAATAATAATTGGTAATGGTAATCTTTCTGTTTACCAAATTCAACAGCTAAACGCAGTAATAATTCATAACGTAAATTAGTATTTTTAATTAAGTTAACACGCTGAATTGCCGCTTCATTTTGTTGATTTTTTGCTAAATACAAAATAATATCTTCAATTAAATTATTTCGAAATTGTTCTTCTTGGATTAAATCCAACAATTGATTTGCTTGTTTAATATCATTCGTTAAAAGAAGGGACTTTCCTAAATAAGCCATTGCCTTACTTTTATAATACTGATTGTTAATACTACTCATAAGTTGATATGAACTTTGATATTTATTATCAAGCGCATATGTAATTGATAATTGAGTTAATGCTTCTGTATACAATAAAGAATCTTTAATTAAACTTAATATTTTCAATGCTTCATCAAAGAATTTATTGTTAGCAAACTCAATGCAAACATCTTTTTTAACCTCTTCTTGAAAAGACGGTTTTTTAATTTTATTTATATACTTTACTGCATTAGCATATTGATTTTTTTGAGCATAAATAAGTGCAAATTCAGAATATAATTGATCTTTATTAACTTTAGATTGTATTTTTTTAAATAACTTTTCAACATAACTAATGTTATTTAACTTTAAATGATAAATCAACAAAAACTCATATAATCTACCTTTAATCAATTGACTATCTATTGTTTCAATTTGCATTTCAGCAGTTTCAATCTGATCACTATTAATTAAATACATGATCCACTCTTCAAGCACATAATGTTGACTACTAAGACTCCCATTGGTTTGAATAAATTCTAGTATATTTTGATGGTTAAACTGTTGCTTTTCCATCTCCAATACCATATGAACAAATAATTGCCTAAATACCGTAGGAACAGTGTTTTCAAGTTGATTTAAATATAAAGTAAGTTTAGAAAGTGAACTTGAACTGAGATGTTTAATAAATGTCTGGATAGTTAATTCTACTTTTTGCGAGTTTTCTGGCAATTGATTAATAAATGTTAATGCCATTTCAAAATACATATGGGACTCAATTTTAATGTCTCCCAAATTAAAATAAATGATTTGCTTAGAATGCAATGAATCACTACTTGAACCTTCACTAACATATGGTTTTGAAAAGCCATTAATTTTTAAATAATTAATATTAATTAATAAAACAATAACTATAAAAATAATAATGCGTTTCATAATAATATAATCACCGTTATCGCAAGAAATATACGATAAAGTGCAAATGGTAATAATTTCCAACGGTTAAGTAATTTAATAAATGAAATCATAGCAAAATAACTGATAATAAAAGCAGTTATAAAGCCAATTCCAATTAATTGATAATCATATTTTGAAAGTTGATCTGCCGTTTTAAGTAAATCATACGATACAGCAGCGATCATAACAGGTACAGCGATAATAAATGAAAAACGAGCAGCGGTTTGATGGTTTAATTGATTAGCTAAACCACCAATAATCGTAGTCGCAGATCGACTCATCCCTGGACTTAAAGATAAACATTGCCATAATCCAATTTTAAACGCTTGTTGATATGAAATTTGATTTATTTCTGTTGTCGTTACTCGGTGTATTTTTCTTTTTTCGATTATCATCATCAAAACACTACCAGTAATTAAGCTAAATGCCACAGTATATGAATTAAATAAGTACATTTTAATGATATCATAAAATAAAAAGCCCATTAATAAAGCAGGAATAATAGCAATGATAATCGTAATACTATTACGTGAAGTCCAATAACTTGGTTTAATAAACGGCTTAAAAACGTGCCATTCTAAAACCACAACCGCTAAAATTGCACCCAGTTGAATCGCAATGCTAAACGTATCATTAATTCCAGATGATAATGTTAAATAATGACCAAAAATAATAAGATGGCCTGTTGAGGAGACTGGAATAAATTCAGTCAACCCTTCAATGATTCCTAATATCACAGCAGTAATGGTATCTGACATTTTATTATTATAGTCTTAATACAGTTTATCTGGCAAAATACTTATAAAAAAAGGGGTAACGATTTATAATACAATGATGAGTAATCAACTTAATATTGTCGCACTTCAATGTAACTCTGGCTCAAATTTAGAAGCTAATTTACACACATTAGATCAACAGTTAGAAACAATATCATCTGATGTTGATTTAATCGTGCTTCCTGAAATGGTTGCTTATCGTCGGTTATCACTAAAGGATTCATTAGTACAAGAAATAATTCCAGGTCAAATTTGTCATTTTTTTTCTGGTCATGCCAAACGATTAAATTCATGGATTATTATTGGTAGTTTATGTGAAACAATAAGTACTAGCCAAAAAGTATATAATACAATGGTCATTTTAGACCCTCAAGGTAATGTTAAGGATACCTATCGTAAATTACATTTATTTGATTGTAATATACCCGATAATCAATTAATTGAGTCTCAATATTTTAAAGCTGGCGATTCACCCAAAATAGTATTAATTAATGGATTTAAAATAGGGTTAAGTATTTGCTTTGATTTACGTTTTCCAGAATTATTTGCTTATTATTCACGTAATAATGTTGATATTATTGTTTGTCCATCATCCTTTACAACAAAAACAGGAAAATATCACTGGGAGCCTCTCCTAAGGGCAAGAGCGATTGAAACACAGGCTTATGTTATTGCTCCCAATCAATATGGACTAGGGGGAAATAATGTAATGACTTATGGACATAGTATGATCATTGATCCTTGGGGAGATATTTTAGAAAAAGGACCAGAATCTGACAAAATGATACTACGGAATACTTTATCTAAAGAGCGTATAAAAAGTATCCGATCTCAACTCTTATTAAAATCAAATGTAATTATTTAACTTTTAGTTTCAACAGATTAATTTTATTGTTATAAATTATTTTATAGTTTAATTGATCATTTAGTAGATGCTGCTTTTCTTACTCATTTATAATTAAATAATTGCGTAAAAGATTTTTGCGTAAAAGTTTTTGAAATTTCTTTCGTTCAATTAGTGATTGAACACGCAATTCTGATAACATGTATGTAATTTCCCAACATGATTGATTTCCTGATTCTTTATCAGTGCTAAGTGCTTGACCTAATACTTCTGGAGATGGTTCTGGGAATGGTTTTGGTGGTAGTTCTGGGGGTAGTTTTGGAGATTCATTTACATAAGTGTATAAAAGGTTTTGAAATTTTGTTCCTTCAATTTGTGATTTAACATTCAATCTATCTATATCATATATAATTTGAGGATATGGTAGACTTATTTTTTTATCAGGTTTAAATGCTTGACCAAATGGTTCGGTGAATGGTTCTGGGGGTAGTGCTAGGGATGGTTCTGTGAATGGTTCTGTGAATGGTTCTGGGGGTAGTGCTAGGGATGGTTCTGTGAATGGTTCTGTGAATG
>CAXFGY010000096.1:0-5449 GCA_964002605.1 uncultured Candidatus Marinamargulisbacteria bacterium | reverse complement strand
ATAAAATAGAAATACAAAATATACCAAAAATTAAACTCAAAGAGTAAATCATTAATTTTTATTTATTATTTAATATTTAAGTTAGATAATTGTACCAAATCTTTTATCGTAAAATCTTTGTTTAAAACACAATCAATAAGATCGTCAGTTTTTGAATTTTTAAATACTGCAAACAATCTTTTAGCTTTAGCAGTTATATCATCTGCATTCATTGGATTATCCGGTGTACCCCTTACTGAACTTGCGTGATAAAAAAGTTTTTTTCCATCATTCAAAATAATAGTAATTTTTGATTGTCTTTCTGGCCTGGCAATTGCAAGTTCGTCACTTGAGATAGATTTTATTTTTTTTCTTAAAGCTACAACATCCGGGTCATTGAACAATGATTCATCGTGAGCCTCCTCATATCCCATAGTTTTTTTTATTAGGTGAACTGCAATTAAATGTTGTGCACTGATTGACGGAATTTCTCTATCATTAACTATATGATATAGCGAGACAGTTAGAAAGACTAGTCGCATATTTAAAAAAAAAGCTATGAAAAACACTGCACTTCAGGAACTAAGTGAATTTGATATTTTTTATATACACGACATTGAACCCATGCAATAAGTTCAACCAATTCAGAATAGGATGCACCACCTAAATTGATAAAAAAATTAGCATGCAGATCCGAAATTTTGACCTGTCCATGAGTATGCCCCTTAAGTCCTAATGATTCAATAAGTTGACCGGCAGAATGTTCAGGGGGATTTGTAAAGACACTTCCAAATGTTTTTTCATGAAGTGGTTGAGTTGATAACCGTCGATTAATATTTTGTTTAATCGCCTTTTTTATCACAGCAGACTCAGCTGGATGCAAATTAAATGTTACTGAAACAACAATCATGTCAGATCCTTGAATTATACTATGACGATAGTTAAATTGAAGTTGATCAGCTTTAAGGGTTTCGCAATGACCGTCACGAAAAACAATATCAACTGTATGAATAAATTGTGAAATCTCTTTACCCCAGCAGCCAAAATTCATAGCCACCATGCCACCTACTGAAGCGGGTACTCCGGCCATAAACTCTAGTCCTGACAGTCCATTGTTCATCATAATTTTCATGAGTTGGTGGACACTGACACCCGCACCAACTGTTAAACGTGTGCCATGGCATTGTTGCATTGATTGATCAGAGGTGATGTTAAAAGATGGAGATAGTTTAAGTAAATCATAAGTAATGTTAGGAGAAATAACAGTATTAGATCCTTTTCCTAATACCTTAAAGTTAGGCTTACTAGCAAGATATGTTTTTAACTCTTGATAAGAATTAACAGTCACAAGAGCGGGAACATTACCTTCATTTTGAAATATTGTTATTTTTTTTATTGCAATAGACATATATGAGTTAAGACATTTTCAGTTGAGTTAATAGGTTTTTCGCAACGGTGTGAATATTACCAGCACCCATTGTTAATACAATATCTTTAGGTTTAAGTAAAGGTTTCAGGTAAGACGGAATATCTGTAAGTTGAGAAATATAGGTAATTTTTCCAGGATGTATTTGTTGGATTTTGTCAGTAAGTATTTTTGAGGATATATTTAGAATTTCAGATTCTCCTGCAGCAAAAACATCAGTAATAACAACACTATCAGCATCAGAAAAAGATTGAATAAAGTCTGAAAAAAAGTCATGAAGCCGAGTATAACGATGAGGTTGAAAAATGCAGATTATCCTTTGGTTAAAACTTTTTTTGATACCTGCTAAAGTAGATTTGATTTCAGTGGGATGATGCGCATAATCATCATAAATAGTAATGTCATTCACCGCACCAATATAAGACATGCGGCGTTGAGTTCCTTGAAAGGAACTAAGCCCAGCTTTAATGTCTGAAAAAGGGATATCATTTTTAAGTAAGCAAGCGATTGAAGCTAATGCATTATAAATATTATGGTGACCAAATACTGCTAAATTAATTTGACCTAATTCAGTCTTATTGTAGTGTGCTAAAAATGAAATCCCTTTTGGGGAAAAATTAATATTAGTCGCATAAACACCAATTGAGGTGTCGACACTATAAAAAAAAATATTTTCTTTTACTTGGTCTTCAATAATAGTCATGAGATTGAGGTCGTCAGCATTAATATATACAGATCCTTTTGTATCGATTGTTGTTTGAATTAAAGTTTTAAAATGTGCGTGTAAGTTTTCAGTTGTTTTGAAAAAAGACATATGATCTTTTCCAAGATTAAGGATAACTAAATCAGACGCATTAAAGTCAAGAAAAGAGCCATCGCTTTCATCGGCTTCAATGACAAAAAATGAGTCATGACCACAGTGATAACTACTATTTTTACTCGTTAATGAAGATCCAATAATAAAGCTAGGGTTATAATTAGCAGATAATAAAATATGACTAATCATTCCCGCAGTAGTTGTTTTACCATGAGAACCCGCAACTGCAATTCGTGAATTTGCAGATTTAAATAGTTGATTGAGCATTAAGGATCGGCGAAATACATTTTTTTTATGAGTATTAGCATAGCAGAGTTCTGGATTATCGGGAGAAATAGCACTTGAGTATACAATAGCAGTAGCTTGACAGACTAAGGATGTCTTTTCATGACCAATTTGAATCGATATGCCTTTATTTTTTAAGGTAGTAATTGCAGGTGAGTTCATAATATCAGAGCCAGTCACTGTATAACCTTTGTCAACTAAATAATGAGCAATTGGATTCATTCCACTGCCACCAATACCAATACAGTGAATATGATCACTATGATATAAAATCATGCGATTAAATTAATTCCATATGGCTTAGTTTGACCCAGCCTTCTAAACCATTATTTAATTTAACTTTTGCCCAATCATTAGACTTTGCTAATATAGTTAATTCAATTCCTTCATGAATATAAAATAAAGTCGGTAATATTTTTGATGGCCCTGATTTGACGGCTGTTTTTTCAGCAATAATAACACTGTATTTTAATGATATTTGCTGATAATATACGGCGCCAAATAAACTCCAAGATAAAAGTGTTGCTATAAAAATAGTAAGGGAAACATTTCTCATTAATTCAGGGCGATAGCGTTTTCGAATATAAATCAAATATATAATAAGCAATATAAGCAAACTACTATTGGCAATCCAAAACAAGTTAACAATAGATAAACGCATTAAGCGGTCTCGAACTAAAATAATAAAAGAATCAGTATCATTGACTTGGTTAATGACTTCTTGTCGGGCAATTGCTAAGTTTTTAGATAAGTCAGAATCATACCCCATCAGTTGAGCTGATTTACGATAAGAAAATATAGCATAACCAATTTGATTTGTTTTTAAATAAGTATTTCCTAAATTATACCAAAGTGGCCCATTATCTGTATGTTGCTTAATAAGTTCAGTATAAATAGTAAGCGCTTGATCATAATGACCTTTTTTATATAATTCTTCAGCATCATAACTATTGAATGCCGTTATGAATCCAGACATCATTATTAGCAATAATAGCAATCGCAAGATAATGACCATTATTTATCCTCCATAAGTTTTAGTGTTGATATAATCATATCAATTAATTGTTTTTGTTGAATATCGGTTAATATATTAGTTGAGTAGGCCATTTCAGAGATTTTATTAATTAGAGATAACAACGCATTAATTTGAGATTGATTAAATGATGCAGACTGAAGAGTCATTTGAATTTGATCATTTGTAAGACCATTAAATGGGGTACCGACTTTACTTGAAAGATAGACTAAAACAAGTTTATAAAGTTGTGATATAACTTGATCTTTTGGAATAGCACTTGATTGAATGATAGCTAATTGCTTAAGCGCAATAGCATATGCTTTTTTTGAATTGAGTTTTTGTTTGTCGGGACGATAAAATAAAGATTTTAATTTAATAAAGGACAAACTTAATATAATCAAAAAATTAATGATTATAAATCCTAATCCAAGAATAGTATTCCAAGGGTATCGATTGCGAAAATTAAGATTAGGGATAGGTTTTAAATAATTAATATCTGTTTCAATCACATTAATTGATGAATGAGCTTCAGTCATATCAAGTTCAGCTTTTGCATTGGGTAGAACAGTAATAATTTGAGACGCTACAATCGCTTGACGATAGTCATTTTCTTGAGGAGAAAAATATGAAACTGAAAAAGTAGGGATGAGTTGCTGACCTGCTTTTTGTGGAATGATGATGTATTCAAAAGTACGCGTACCTGAAACTTGATTTGTATATGAAATATCATCGGAAATATTAGATGAGTAAAGTTTTAATTGAGGGTCAGGGATAAAATCTAATTTATTAATTGACTTTAAATGGCCATTACCTTTAAGTGACAATGTATAAGTAATAGGTTCTCCAACTGAAATAGTATAGCGGTCTAACGCCCCTGTTAGACTATAGTCACCTACTACGCCTGAAAATTGAGGGGGCTTATTTTTTTTAGGTAGGGGCTTGACAGTCAGTTTAATTGGTTTTGATTTGAGTAATTTTTGGCCATCAAAAACACTAACAACAACTGCAATTTGTGAAGATTCAATCATTTTAACACCAGGGTCTATTGGAAATAAAGCCGTATGGTTAATAAATTGACCATAAAATTTTTTTCCTGAAAGCATTTTAATCACAGGTTCTGTATTAACAGATAATGGTTCAGATAAAAATCCAGTAAATGAAGGGACAGCATGTTGAATATCAGAAAAAAGCCGAATACGTCGATATAGTTCAAGCGTATAAATAAGTTGTTCTCCTACAAAAACAGTAGATTTATTAACAGAGGCATTTGCAAAAATATCTTGAGTGTCTTGATGAGACGTTGATGTCTTATTCACTTGAGTTGAAGAGGGTGCCGCAGAGATATTACCTGTAACAAGTAATTTAATCTTATTTGATTGGTAGGTTTGGTTATTATACGAAAGCGTCGCAGGTTCAATAATTATGTTTCCAATTTTATTGGGAACTAAAGTAAAAACAAAGTTAAGTGATCGATGCGCTGTCCCTGCACGGCTATCAAACGAAAATGATTGTGACTTTTGTGATCCACGTACAGTAAATTGAGATGAAAATTCAGGAAATGTTATATCTGGGTTACGAGGGACATTACTCCCTGATAAAGATAAAGTATAGGAAAAAGGTTGTCCTTGTTTTAAAACAGTTTGGAGTACTGATGCGTTTAATGTGAAGGAGTTATCACTTGCATGACTAATAAATGTTAAACAATATAAGCAAATAAATAAATAGTACTTCATTATAAATTACCAATCATTTTCAATAATTATTTCTTGGGGCGGGAGTTTAGTATGCTTTTTGCGAGCTTCTTTTTCAAGCTGAGATAATTGATCTAATAGTTGAGAAGCTTGTTTTTCTTCTTCATCTTCTTTATTTTGTTGTTGATTCTGTTGTTGTTGTTGTTGTTGATTTTGTTGTTGTTGATTTTGTTGTT
>CAXFGY010000095.1:0-5459 GCA_964002605.1 uncultured Candidatus Marinamargulisbacteria bacterium | reverse complement strand
TGACAAAAATTAAAAAACAAACTAATTTAATATATTCTTTGAATAAAATTTAAAAACAAAGTACCATAATACAATAAAATACGCAAAAGAATTAGCTTCGGAGGAATTTCATGAACAAAATAAAAGAAGATAAAAACAACGCAAAATCAATAAAATCAGAAAACCACACAACCGAATCTAAAAAAGAAACAGAAAAAAAAGATGTAAATGCAAAAAAAACAACTAAATCAAATTTAAAAACTCAAAAAAATAAACCTACAGAAAAATTCGCAGTTATTGAAAGTGGCGGAAAACAATACAAAGTAAATGAAGGTCTTTATATTGATATTGAACACATTAAATCTAAAGTAAATGACAAAATTGAATTCAACAATGTACTTCTTATTCACTCTCCAACTAGCACAAAAATAGGTACTCCCTATTTGAAAAATACAACAGTAACTGGATCAATAATTTCACAAACCAAATCACCCAAAACATTAGTGTTTAAATTTAAACGAAAAACAGGCTATAAAAAAACACAAGGCCACCGCCAATTAATGACAACAGTCAAAATTGAAAAAATATAAAAGAGGTAAAATATGTCCAAAAAAAAAGGTAAAGGTAGTTCAAAAAATGGAAGAGACAGTAATTCAAAACGTCTTGGTGTAAAAAAATTTGGAGATCAAGTCGTATCCGCAGGTAATATATTAATTAGACAACGAGGCTCTCGATTCTTGCCTGGAGAAAATGTAGGAATAGGAAAAGACTTTACATTATTTTCCAAAATAAACGGAATTGTAAAATTTGAATTTGTTAATAAACAAAAAAAGAAAATATCTGTATATTCAAATACATAAACTGTTTATAAAAAAATCAAAATTAAAAATAATTTCTATCAAAAATAATTTAACCTCATTAATTTATTATGACAAATCATATTGATAGCATTGAAATTACCGTTAAATCTGGTAACGGAGGAGCAGGCTCCGTTAGTTTTCGTAAAGAAAAGTTTATTAACAAAGGTGGTCCTGATGGTGGCGATGGTGGTAAAGGGGGAGATATTTTTATTATTGGCACTTCAAAACTACGCTCACTACTAGATCTTAAGAAAAAAGTTTCATTCACTGCAAAAAATGGTCAAAACGGACTACCTAAAAAAAAATATGGAACTCAAGGAAAATCAATTACAATTAAAGTACCTCTGGGAACATTAATATATAATGAAAATAATATACTTATTGATGATATTACAACAGAAAACCAAAAAGTATGTATTGTAAAAGGTGGACTTGGGGGAAAAGGAAATACCAAATTTGCATCTTCAATTAATCAAACACCAAGATATGCACAACCAGGTCAAAACGGCATCAAAAAAAAAATTAGATTAGAACTTAAACTAATTGCACAAATAGGAATTATTGGATTACCAAGTTCAGGAAAATCAACCTTATTAAAAATACTGACCTCTGCAAATGCAAAAATAGGTAATTATCCATTTACAACATTATATCCTAACTTAGGAACTTTAATTTTTAACAATCAAGAACTAATAATTACTGATATTCCAGGCCTTATCAAAGGATCTGCAAAAGGGTTAGGTCTAGGAAATCATTTTTTAAGACACATTGAACGTACTGAGTTGTTAATTCATTTAATTGATGCTTCAAATGTAGAAATTAATCCAATCAACGCATACAAAATCATCAACGAAGAATTAAAACAAAGTAACTATTTAACCGCCAATAAACCTACTTTAATTGTACTATCCAAAATAGATACAATAACACAAAAACAATGTGACTTACTAGTCAATAAATTTAAAAAACTAAACCTTAATATCCTCCCCATTTCATCCCATCACCATATTGGCATTGAATGCTTGATTAAGTCCCTCTATTCACTATATAATCAACAAATATAATTAAAAAATAATAATAAAATTAATACATTACATGAAAATCATAATTAAAATAGGTACCAATCTATTAACAACAGTTAAAGGTGAATTAGACCTCAACAATTTAAGACAACTAATAAATCAAATTAGTGAAACAGTCAAAAAAAAACATAAAGTTATTATTGTAACATCAGGTGCAATTACATCGGGCGCAGAACTATTAAAAGTATCACTTGATACAATTCCTAAAAAACAAGCAGCAGCATCCATAGGACAACTACTTCTTATGAACGAATATGCACTTTTTTTTAAATCACACGGAATACAAGTGGGACAACTATTATTAACTAAAGACGGGTTACTAGATAAAAATCGAAAAAAAAACGCATTGAATACAATTAATACATTACTTAAATATAACTTTATTCCAATTATTAATGAAAATGATTCTGTTACAACAAAAGAAATAAAATTTGGTGACAATGATGAGCTATCTAGTATCGTTGCAGTTCTATGTAAAGCCGATCAGTATATTATACTATCTGATATTAATGGCGTATATACTGATGACCCAAATCAAAATAAAAAAGCACTATTAATTCCTCAAATCAATAAAATCACAGAAAAAATTAAAAAAAATGCAAAAAAAACAAAAAGCAAATATGGATCCGGAGGAATGATTTCTAAACTAACTGCTGCAGAATATGCAATGAATCACAACATCACTGTTACAATTGCCAACGGCAGAAATCCAAATGTCATTAACAAAATATTAACAAATAACCCAATAGGAACCACTTTTACCCCCCAAAAAAGGAGAATCAAATAATGACAACAAAAAAATTATCCATCGAAAAACAATGTCAAAATGCACATTCTGAAAGACATAGAATGAATGCGCTTTCCTCACAAAAAAAAAATAAGGCCCTTAAGTCTATGGCTAACGCACTTAGAAACAATATTCAATTGATACTAAATGCCAATAAAATAGATATCAAAAATGGCAAAAAAAATAATTTAACAAACTCACTTATTGATCGCTTAAGCCTATCAGAAAAACGACTACTTGAGATTGCAAATGCGATTGAATCAATTATAACACTCGATGAACCTATTGGAATAATTATAAAGAAATGGAAACAAGAAGATGGCTTAGAAATTAAAAAAATAACTGTACCTATAGGTGTTATCGGAATGATTTATGAAGCACGCCCCAATGTCACTGCAGATGCCATTAGTCTAGCAATTAAAACCAACAACTGTATTGTTTTACGCGGTAGTTCATCCGCTTATAATTCGAATAAAGCAATAACAGATGTATTAAAAACCGCAGCAACCCAGTGTGAAATCCCAAAGAATGCCATTCAATTATTAGAAGATACGTCACGTGAAAGTGTTAAAAAATTTGTTCAAATGAACCAATATCTTAATTTAATTATTCCTAGGGGCGGTGCAACATTAATTCAACACGTATGCAACTCAGCAACTGTTCCAACTATTGAAACAGGTTCAGGGAACTGTCACATTTATGTAGACAAATATGCAAACCTTGAAAAAGCACACAATATTATTATCAACGCCAAATTAAATCGACCTTCCGTATGTAATGCAGCAGAATCACTCCTTATTCATGAAAAAGTTGCCACTTTATTTTTACCAAAAATACTAAAAAGTTTAACAGAACAAAATGTTGAAATTAAAGGATGCAATACCACCTGTAAACTATTTAACGCCACTAAACCAGCAACTTCCAAAGATTGGGAAACCGAATATTTAGGATTAACGATATCCGTTAAAGTTATCCCTTCAATAGAATCTGCAATATGCCACATCAATGAATATGGATCAATGCATACAGAAGTAATCATTTCAGAAAATAAAAAAAACATTACAAAATTTCAACATCAAGTTGATGCATCAACTGTGATTAGTAATGCATCATCTCGATTTACAGATGGTGGCAAATTTGGGTTTGGTGCAGAAATTGGAATATCCACTCAAAAACTTCATGCACGAGGACCAATGGGACTAGCAGAAATGACATCCTATAAATATGTCATTACTGGAAGTGGTCAAACTCGAATATAACATAAATACTAAGCCAAAGTACTAAAGTCAGAGTTAAACTTATCTTTTGGAGGCAAAACAGGGTAATCAACTTTTTTTTCATCCTTAATTACTTCGATATTATAATTTAATAAGCGACTTTCTTCATCTGGAGAAAGAACCATAGACTTTTCTTTTTTTTTATTATTAACAACATCATGAATATCAACTGGCTTGACTCCACTTAAATTAACAACATTTAAAGGAATCTGCTTAGGTTGATAATTAATAATAACAAATGCATTAAAAACAGGTTTTTTAACATCTTTTAAACTCAAAATAAAATGATATTTTTGACCAGTTTTAATATCAGCATCAGAAGGATAAGCAACCCCTTTTGGATGTGTATGATATAAACCATAATAATCTAAATCATGTTTTTTAAAAAAACGATGCGCACGATCAACATCTTCAGAAGTAAAAGAAAATGTATTTGTTCTATTATGTAAATAAGCATTTAGCAATGGATGAACTGCTTTAATTAAACCATCATTACCTCCTAAAAAGCCCCCCGCCTCAATCGGAAGATTATCCAGTCCTTGCTTCAAAATAATAGAATAATGACGTTTTGTAATACGAAAAGAATCAATCATTAAAAAAATATTTATAAATAAACTGCAGCTGGCTTAACTATCTTAAGTATAGATAAAATAGCTAAATGCCCATGTTCAAGTAAAACATCTAATTCATCTTTGGAAATAGGCGTTTCCTCTGCAGTTCCTTGGATTTCAACAAAACGACCCGATTCTGTCATGACTAAATTCATATCCAATTCAGCATTACTATCCTCAATATAATTTAAATCAGTAATCAGCTCTCCTTTATACTTACCAACACTAATTGATGCAACCCACTCTTTAATAGGGTTTTCAACAAGAACACCATCATTAATTAATGACATAACAGCATCATTTAACGCCACCATTCCACCTGTAATAGCCGCGGTACGTGTTCCACCATCTGCCTGAATAACATCAGCATCAATATAAACTGTACGTTCACCTAATTTTGTAAAATCTACAATAGAACGCAAAGAACGTCCAATCAAACGCTGAATTTCACTTGTTCTACCACTTGGCTTACCTTTAGTCACTTCACGACGCGAACGAGTATGCGTTGAAGAAGGTAGCATCGCATATTCTGCAGTAAGCCATCCCTGACCCATATCTCTTAAAAAGGAAGGCACACGATCCTCAACAGTTGCTGTACACAAAACCTTAGTATCTCCATACTCTACAAGCACTGATCCCAAAGCATACTTTGTAAAATCTCGGGTTACTTTTATATTACGATGTGATTTATTCTCTCTTTGATCTACTCTCATCACTAACTCCTTTATTAAACATTTTTTTTCTTTTGATTTGCTAAAATAGAGCGTCCACTATCAATATTTTTTTCTAAATGAATTAAATTCTTTTGCATTTTTGTTAAAGTTAATTGTAAATTTGCAAGTACATAATCAGCATAATCATTA
>CAXFGY010000094.1:0-5551 GCA_964002605.1 uncultured Candidatus Marinamargulisbacteria bacterium | reverse complement strand
ATATTCAGGAAAAACAGACTCATTTATTCAATCTGCGACAACATGTACCGCTGATTATTTAAATAATCGACAACGCATTGAAATCCCTAAAAAACGACGTTCACCCCGTCAAAAAGGAATCTTATGTATTAAAGGTGCGACTGAAAATAACCTTAAAAATATTACAGTGTCTTTTCCGCTAGGTCGTTTAATTTGCGTTACAGGCGTCTCTGGATCTGGCAAAAGTTCTTTAATTCACGATATTTTACATTTAGCGTTAATGCGCCATTTTTATCAAAGTAAATGTCGTCCCGGTGCTTATAAAGCAATAACAGGCATCGAAAATATTGATAAAGTTATTACTATTGATCAAAGTCCAATTGGTAGAACGCCTCGTTCTAACCCTGCTACGTACTCTGGTGCCTTTACGCCAATTCGTGAACTATTTTCACAAACACGTGATGCTAAAATTCGTGGTTTTAAACCTGGTCGGTTTAGCTTCAATGTCAAAGGAGGTCGCTGTGAAGCATGTGAAGGTGATGGCGTTAAAAAAATTGAAATGCACTTTTTATCTGATGTTTTTGTCCAGTGTGATGTCTGTAAAGGGCATCGATACAATCAAGAAACATTATCAGTTACTTATAAAGGCAAGACTATTTCAGATGTTCTGAAAATGACCATCAATGAAGCCTGTGAACTATTTGAAAATATCCCTACCATTATTTCTAAGCTTAAAACACTTCAAGATGTCGGCTTAGGTTATATTCAACTGGGTCAAAATGCAACGACACTCAGCGGTGGTGAAGCGCAGCGTGTTAAGCTTGCAAAAGAACTCAGTAAACGCAGTACTGGAAAAACCCTCTATCTCCTTGATGAACCCACTACAGGCCTACACTTTCATGACATCAAACAATTACTGATGGTATTTAATCGATTAGTAGACTCTGGAAATACACTTATTGTGATTGAACATAACTTAGAAGTGATTAAGTGTGCAGACCACATTATTGATATGGGCCCTGAAGGAGGCGATGATGGTGGGAGTGTTATTGTAACGGGTTCTCCTGAGAAAGTTGCAAAACACCCCTCTTCATATACAGGAAAATTTCTTAAGCCACTCGTATTAAGAAATTCTAAAGTAACCATTTAACAAATTTATACTCATACACTATTTACTCTGAATTTATTTTCCGTTATTTTAAGCCCTGCTGATTTAGGTATCGTCGTCGTTAAATGCCTCCTCGGATCCTTACCCCCTTCGGGGACTCACAGGATACGCTCGTCGGCACTTGCCTAGAAGCGACTCAAATCAGACAAGGCCCTTAGGAGTTCGGTTTTTGCTAAGGCTCCCGTTAGTTTGAATGTCATTATGGAAAGCCTCATATTGGAACTGTCGCAAAATAAAAAAACGAGATCGATTACAATGTCGCCAAAGGTTTAAGATTTGCAATTTATAACCTGAGCCAATGTAGAAGAGCTACATAACAAAGGGGAAAGTTGTGAAGATTAGGCATTTCATGACAGCGCTAAAAAGGCCACTAATGATCCATAATTTAAAAATATTATGACTCTAACTGATTCAATGTAATAATCATTTCATTTATTTTGCCATAGTTTTCTTGGTCAAACTTAAACACAAGACGAGGTTTTTCTGGATAAACATCGTAATCATCCTGTAATTCTGACAATGCGTATTGTTCGATTTTTCCACTTGTAATAATATCGTAAAATTGCTCGGATAACTCATCTAATGTAGTTTGCTTTACACGTTTATTAATTCTCATCATTGCAAACTCTTTTGTATAGCGAATCGAATGATAAACACTGTAATAATGTTGAATCCACTCAATCGCAATATTAACATCTGATACAATTTTATAAAGACTCAAATTATCTTCAGAAATATATTCCCTATCACACAATTGTTCTTTGACATATTTATGCCAACGATTCCAATAATTACTTTCAGGATTAGCAATTAATATAATCGGCCGTGGTGCACATCTCCCAGTTTGAATTAATGTTAATACTTCAAATAGTTCATCATGGGTCCCAAATCCACCTGGAAAAATAATTGATGCTTGAGATTCTTTGATAAAAATTAATTTTCTTGTAAAAAAATACTTAAAATTAATTAACCGCTCAGAATTCCTGATATAATCATTTGCCGTTTGCTCAAATGGTAATAAAATATTTAAGCCAAAATCACAATCATTTTCTGCCCCTTTATTACCCGCTTCCATAATGCCTGGACCCGCTCCTGTAATAATATCATATCCTAAATGAGTCATTTTCTTGGTGATATCAACTGCCATTTTGTAATTTGGATGATCAGGTCTGGTGCGTGCTGAACCAAAAATACATAATTTAGGCTTTTCTTTATGAGAATGAAAGACTTCAAATGATTTTAATAATTCTTTAATTGATGCATTAACCAACTTTAGATCACTATTACTATCACTTAACTGGCCAATTTGAATTAAATCTTTGATACTATCCATAATCAACGCTTCATTATGATGGTCTGATAATGATGCGAGCTGATTTATTAATGATTTATAAGTTGACATTAGATTCCTTGTTTTATTGTTTAATTAATTTTAACTCTTTTACTTTAAAATGTTTATTCATCTTTCTCAAGTAGTAATTTTATTACAAAATTAATTAAAAAATTACAATGCTTCCTATTTAGTGTTTTAAAAAAGCTGCTAATTTATTTTATATTTTCTAGTATTTTGGTTGACGCTCATTATCTATAATGATTCAATAGATAATTAGAATTATGAATTCCATATATTCTTTATTTAAATCTTGTGATGGTATCAGCATTGATTCACGAACAATTAATAATAATTCATTATTTTTTGCTTTAACTGGTGAAAATCATGATGGACATGACTATATTAATGATGCCTTTAAAAAGGGTGCCTCATATGCAATTATTGATAATCCTAAATTTAACACAGACTCTCGCTGTATTTTAGTAGACAACACATTAATAACACTGCAAAATTTAGCTCGTCTTCATCGAAAAAATCTTACAGAAACGACTGTTATTGCTATTGTGGGTTCTAATGGGAAAACAACCACTAAAGAATTAACTGCGGCTATTTTAAGATCTCATTACAAAATTGAAGCAACTGACGGCAATTTAAATAATCATATTGGCTTACCTTTGACTATTCTAAAAATTACTACAGATTGTCAGTTTGCAGTTATTGAAATGGGTGCTAATCATATCAAAGAACATCAACTATTATGTGAGATTGCTCAACCTCAATTTGGCATTATAACCAATTGCGGTCGAGACCACCTGGAAGGGTATGGATCACTTAATGGTGTGATCCAATCTAATAATGAACTATTTGAATATCTTGCTTTAACTAAAGGAACTGCATTTCTTAATCATGATGATGCGACTTTAGTTTCACTAAGTAAAGCATTACCTACCATTCGTTATACGCAAACAACTGATAAATCCAATACTATTATTGCTTCAGGTCAGTGTATTCAACAATACCCTACAATTAGTCTGTCTCTAACTCATCACCAACTAAAAAAAACTTTTTCAATTAATATTAACTCTCATTTATTAGGTTCTTTTCAAAGCACTAATATTTTAGCTTCAGCATGCATTGGTCTTTATTTTAATGTTCCAATGGTCAAAATAAAATCAGCCATTGAAAACTATGTGCCAGTTAATAACCGCTCACAAATGATATCCTGGAAAGATAATACTATCTTGTTGGATGCCTATAATGCCAATCCTTCTAGTATGTCAGAAATGATTTGTTATTTTTCAAACTACCCGGCTGATCAAAAAGTAATTATACTAGGAGATATGTTTGAATTAGGACCAACATCAGAAGCAGAACATCAAAAAATTATTGAATTGATCAAAGAAAAAAACTTTGATGAAGTTATTTTAGTTGGTAAACTATTTAGTCGCTATAAAGATATGATTCCGTGTCATCATTTTGATGACGTTACTATGCTCAAGCAATTTTTAAATAAAAACACGTATCGAAATCACTATTTTTTAGTTAAAGGCTCTCGAGGCATGGCATTAGAAAATGCCTTTTGAATTATTAGACGCTCAGCCAACTATCCCTGATTTCGATCTTAATCAATGGACTTATGATTGGAAGAAATGCTCTATTAAAGAAAACAATGACCCATTGATTGATCTTTGTGATCAACATGACCGTATTCACTATACCCCTGTCTATTATCATCAAAATATTTCAGGTGCAATAACAAAATGTTATGTACGCCAAGCGCTGCTTCCCTTACTGTTAAGGGTCATTGACCAACTTCCTGATCGCTATTCAATATCTATTTTTGATGCTTGGCGCCCGCTTAGTGTTCAACAATCGTTGTTTGATGAATTTAAACAAAAAATAAAACATGAAAACCCCAATTTATCGAATAATGATTATTTAAAGTTAACTCAAAAATTTGTCTCACTTCCTTCTGATAACCCATTATCCCCATCTCCTCACTATACTGGGGGCTCTATTGATTTAACTATTTTAGATGCATCTGGAATACCATTGGATATGGGAACTGCTTTTGATGACTTTACAGATTATGCGCATACCGCTGCATTTGAAAAAGTTAATCACGACGTTCCGATCAATAATACTATTCGTAACAATCGACGCTTACTTTATACTTTAATGACTAATGTTGGATTTACAAACTATCCGTATGAATGGTGGCACTTCGATTATGGCAATCAATTTTGGGCGACTATGAAAGGTGAAAGTGCTTGTCTATATGGGCCAGCAATACCATAAAGGCTTTTTTTAATTAAGATTAATTACTATTAAAATAATTGCCCTAATCCAAAGTGTAATCGATATCCGCCAGTTTCATTTCTTGCAAAATCAAATCGAATGGGACCTACTGGTGTGAAGTATCGGATTCCAACCCCATATCCAAAATGAAATTGGTTCATTGAAATATTTTTATAGTTATTAAATGCATCACCACAATCATAAAATAATACCCATTGTAATTTTTTAAAAAAATCTTTTCGAAATTCAATATTAAATAATAATTTTTTATATCCTGAAAATGGGTAAGTCGTTTCATTATAACCTCGTATAGAATAAGTACCTCCCAAAAAAAACTGTTCTTGTTCAAATGTTTGGATCTGTTTTTCTTGTGAATTAAAAATACCCCCATTAAAGTGTATTCCCAATACACTATTTTGAGTCATTGGTATAAATGTTGCTGTGTCAATCGTTGTGCGTCTAAATTTGATACCCGAGTTATTAATCACAACGCCCTGTTCTTGTTCTATGGACAGGTAACCTCCTTGCTTTGGATTAAATCGTGATTTCAATGAATAATAAGCAAACTCTGATATTAACCCATTAATTGAATACGTTTCTAGATCTAGTATGTTATTTGCTGGGATTACTTGCTCATGTTTGGCCTTAATATTTACTATTAAGCGATCTCTTTTTACTGGAATCCCCCATGTCAACATCTGCCCTTTCCTTACAACATCCTCCAATATTCTATTCGACTGACTTGTTAATTGATTTAATAATGGCTGTATTTT
>CAXFGY010000093.1:0-5560 GCA_964002605.1 uncultured Candidatus Marinamargulisbacteria bacterium | reverse complement strand
AAAGATTTCTAAATATAGAGATTGCAGACGATTCATTTTATTATAGTATATAATATTATTTCAATTTTATTAAATTAAAAAATAAATTAGTTTTTTTCTAATGACTTTATAGATTGTATAAATTTAGATAGTTTATCTTGTGATTTTTTACCAGGTGATTGTTCAGTCCCTGAGGCTACATCGACACCATATGGTTGAACAAACTGAATCGCATCAATTACATTTTCTGGTGTTAATCCCCCTGATAAAAATAATGGTATATTCCATTGTTTAGACATTACGGCTAAATTCCAATTAAATGTTTGTCCTGTACCACCTGATTGACCAGCAACATATGTATCTAATAAAATGGTATCAACGAATCCAACATAATTACAAATTTCATTTAAGTTAGCTGCTGTCGCAACCCGAAAGGCTTTAATAACAGGAACAGTAATTTGCTGACATACTTTAATTGATTCTGAGCCATGAAGCTGGACACAAGTAAGTCCAGTTTGCTCAACAACGCTATTAATTACATTTACGGAATCGTTAACAAACACGCCTACAGTAATAATTGAATTAGGAATTGTCGCAATAATTTTAGCAACTGTTTTAGGTGAACAATATCGTGGACTTTTAGAATACAAAATAAATCCTAGATGAGTTGCGCCTTTTTTTATTGCATATTCAGCATCTGTTATGTTGGTGATGCCGCAAATTTTAATTTTCATGATGATAGATAAGATTTGAAATATGTCTTGAGTGACGGATTAGTAATTAAACCTTCTCCGATTAAAACAGCTGAAAAGTTATGCGTTAATAAACGATCCATTTCTTCAGATGTGGTATAGCCACTTTCTGCTATGGTGATTTTCTGTGCTAATTCAGTTTTGTATTGTGTTTTTAAATTTAATGCATTCATTTTATTGACTTCAAATGTCATTAAATTACGATTATTTATTCCAATCATAAATTGACCAGATAATGTTAATGCATCTTGCATTTCTTTTTCTGAGTGGACCTCAACAATGACGTCCATACCCTGTTGGTTGGCTAAAGATAATAAAGATTGTGCACTTTTTGGGTCTAGAATGGCTAAAATTAATAAAATTGCATCTGCTCCCGAATATTTTGATTCTGAAATTTGAATCGGATCAATGATAAAATCTTTTCGTAAAATAGGGATAGAATATTGTGTTTGAACGTTTTGAATATAATCGAGATTACCTTTAAAATAATGTGTTTCGGTTAATATTGATAAACAATGTGCACCGTTATTAATATATTCCTGAGCTAATTTTAAAGGTTCAAAATTTGGTTTAATAACCCCTTTTGATGGAGATGCTTGCTTTAATTCGGCAATTAATTTTAGACCTGGAGTTTGCGTTAATAATTTTGAAAATAAAAATGCTGGTTTTGATATTTTTTTGATTTTCTGATCAAATATTTTTTGATAGTCCTTAGCATAAAGTTGATCAACTTCAGCACGTTTAAACGTTAAAATGGATTCTAAGTAATCTTGAGGTTTCATTAAAATAGATTAACGTGGTTTAATAATTTGTTTATCTGCCATTGATACATAGATTGTTGAATTATCTGACATTGAATCTACTAGCCAAACATTACCTCCAATAATACAGTTTTCTCCAATAATTGTGTCTCCACCTAAAATAGTGCTGCGTGCATAAACAGTTACATTATTTTTTAAAGTAGGATGACGCTTTGTTTTGTTTGTTGATTTTGTAACACTAAATGCACCTAAAGTAACCCCTTGATATAATTTAACATTATCTCCTATTTCAGCGGTTTCTCCAATTACAATACCAGTGCCATGATCAATACAAAATGAGTTACCTATTGTTGCTCCTGGATGAATATCAATCCCGGTATCACTATGGACGATTTCAGCCATCATTCGTGGAATTAAAGGGACTTTTTGACGGTATAAAATATTAGCGATTCGATATACCATAATACCTTGAAAGCCTGGATAAGATAATACAATTTCAACTAATGATTTTGCAGCGGGGTCACCTTTTAAAATCGCTTCTGCATCTTGGATTAATACTGCACGCAATGAAGATAAATTTAAAAGTAATTCCGTTGTAATTTCTTGTGCTTTTTTTATTGTATTATCCATTTGATTGTCCCAATTAAGACATGCTAATATCGCATTAGAAAGCGCTTGATCGAGATAAATAATACGTTGTTTAGTTAATAAACCTAAATCAGGCATATCTTTATTTGTAAGACCTAAAAAACCTGGAAATAAGACTTCTTTAAAAGAAATTAATATTTTTTTGATGTCATCAAAAGAAGGAAATACGGCATGTTCTCCTGCGTTAATTAATCCTAATGTTTGATAGGACGATAACATGGTACTAATAAGAGAATCATATTTTTTTGACATATTATTTAATATTGTGACATACATTTGCCAATTTGACACGAGCTGCTATATACTAATCTTTTTAACAAAAATTTAATCTGAATTTAATAAAATATTAATCTGAAAAATAATTAAAAATTAAAATGAAGTTAAATATAATGAAAATTATTACGCTAATTATTCTAATACTACCTATAATAACATTAGCAAATCCTAGACAATTTGAAAAAGTCAAAGGAGTTGCAGGCTATCATAAAAAATTTACAGGTTATTATGGACCTTTTTATATCATGGATCAGCACACTAAAGCGATTAGTAATAAAATGTTAAAAAAAATGGGGATGAAGCAACTTAATGGCTCTGCCCATTTTAATGCCTCACAAGTTGATTATTCTAGTCAGCAAGTATTAAAAAAACCGACTCAAAAACCACGTATTAGTTTTTCAAAAATGGCTGAAAATATTTCTAATCAAGACAGGGCTATATCAGAAGAAAACAATACTGTTTTTTCTCTTCAAGATAGTTTACAGCAGGTCAGTACATTTTAATTATAAATTACTTGTAAATAAATCATTTGACGGTTGATATGGATGATATTAAAAAGTAATATTTATTCAAAACGTTATTTTTTTGTTATTTGATGAATTATGATTAAAAATATTGTGTTTGATATTGGGCGAGTTTTATTTGATTATCATCCTTATGATGTTGTTTCTCAATTGTTACGGAAATCTAATGACATTCAATTTTATGTGACTTATTTTCACGATAAGGATATCTGGCAAGAACTCGATCATGGCACCATTACAGCCTTAGAAGCAGCAGAAAAAGTATGCCAATATCAACCGAACACCCAAACACATCCCACAATCAAAAAAAACATTCTACATATTATCAACCACTTTCACCTCAAACTGCCACCCATCACCCCCATCATTAACCTATACAAACAGGTCTTAAAAAGCCATAACGTATACTTACTCACCAATTTTCAAGATAAACCGTTTGATAACCTATGCCAAGCCTATCCCTTTTTAACACAAGCCAACGGGGCCATCGTATCAGCCAAAGAAAAATGTATGAAACCCGATCCCCAAATCTATACATTATTACTAGAACGCTATCAATTAAACCCAAAAAAAACACTTTTTATTGATGACAAACCAGAAAATATCGCCACAGCACAGTCACTCGGCATTTACGGCATTATCCATAGAACAAACAAAGAAACCATTGAAACAGTAACCAAAATGATAACCCTCTAATGATTCGGACGCTACATAAAAGGGGACTGTCGCAAAACAGGAAAACGTAATTGATTACGATGTCACTAAAGGTTTAAGATTTGCAGCTTATCGCCTAAGGCGGTGTAGCAAAACGACATAAAGAAGTTAAAAATTGTGAAAATTAGGCATTTCGCGACAGAGCCAAAAGAGAGATACTCGATTAGTAATGAGTTTGATATACTATATTGAAAAATGACTAATGAACTCGAAACCGAAATTAAAAGACGCCGTACATTTGGTATTATTTCCCATCCTGATGCTGGCAAAACAACATTAACCGAAAAATTACTTCTCTTCGGTGGCGCCATTCATATTGCAGGTGCGGTTAAAGCAAAAAAAGCATCTCGACACGCAACTTCAGACTTTATGGAAATCGAAAAACAACGGGGTATTTCTGTTGCAACATCTGTAATGGGATTTAATTATAAAAATATCAAAATTAATCTTTTAGATACTCCTGGTCACCAAGATTTTTCAGAAGACACATACCGAACATTAACAGCTGTAGATAGCGCAATTATGGTCATTGATTGTGTAAAAGGCGTTGAAGCCCAAACCCATAAATTAATGGAAGTTTGCCGCCTTAGAAATACACCGATTATGACCTTTATCAACAAGCTAGACCGCGAAGGACAAGACCCCATTACATTACTCGATGAAATTGAAGAAAAGCTACAAATTAACGTACTCCCATTAAGCTGGCCCATCGGTATTGGAAAATCCTTTAAAGGGGTCTACTCTATAATCGAAAATCGACTTATTTTATTTAAACCGCATCAAAAACAAATTGAAGCAGCCATCGAAATATCAAATATATCAGACCCCCAGTTAGATCAATTAATTGGAGACTTGGCACCACAATTAAGAGAAGATATCGAACTCATTCAGGGTATTTATGACACATTTAACCCTCAAGACTATTTAGAAGGACTCGTAACCCCCGTATTTTTTGGGTCCGCACTCAATAATTTCGGTGTCCGCGAACTTTTGGATTGCTTTATTCAATATGCACCACCACCGTTACCCCGTATCACTGACATCCGCAAAGTTGAACCCAATGAAACACGTTTTTCTGGCTTTATTTTTAAAATCCATGCCAATATGGACCCCAAACACCGTGATCGACTCGCATTTTTAAGAGTTTGTTCTGGAAAATTTGAACGTAATAAAAAACTATCCCATATCAGACTCCAAAAAAACATCAAGTTTAGTAATCCCACTGCATTCATGGCTCAAGATAAAGAAATTGTAGATACCGCCTACCCCGGCGACATTATTGGGCTGCATGATACTGGAAACTTAAAAATTGGCGACACACTCACAGATGGTGAAACAATAACCTACAAAGGCGTTCCCAGTTTCTCGCCCGAAATTTTCAAACGTGTCATTAATGAAAACCCTTTAAAAACCAAACAACTTAACAAAGGCTTAACGCAACTTTGTGAAGAAGGCGTCGCCCAATTATTTACCAAAGTATCTGATCAACAAAAAATTATTGGAACTGTCGGCGCACTTCAATTTGAAGTCATCCAATATCGATTAGAAAATGAATATCACGCATTATGTCGCTTTGAAGCCTTAAATTTTGTAAAAGCATGCTGGATTGAAGGCCCTGAAGCAACTCTAAACGCATTTATCCAAGCAAGATATTCACAAATTGCCCAAGATAACGAAGGCAAATATATGTATCTTGCTGAAACACTCTGGAGCCTAGATCGTGAACGCAAAGAACACCCTGAACTTACATTTCATTATACCTCTGAATTTTAAATAACATTCCTAGAAATAAGACGAAAAACAACTAAAAAATTTTCGCTAAAAAAGATTGTTACAAAATGAGAAAATTCCATTGAATGCGATGTCGCCAAAGGCATAAGATTTGCAATTTATCGCCTGAGGCGGT
>CAXFGY010000092.1:0-5608 GCA_964002605.1 uncultured Candidatus Marinamargulisbacteria bacterium | reverse complement strand
AGCATAAAAAAGATTATAACGCGGCGTTACGTTTCTTTAGAAAAACGATTCATCGATATTCAAATAAGTGTCCAAGAGTCATTAATGTCGATAAAAACGGCGCATATACGATGGCTAAACGACAGTGTAGAACAAATACGATTAGACTAACAATACCCTCTTCCTAACTTCTTATTAATTTTAGTGTCAAAATGTTTTTCAACAGTTTGGACCGTTTTTGAGACACCATTATTCGTGCCTATTTTTGATTATGAAATGTAAGTGATCTATCAATATTTTAAAATAGATAACTTACATTTGATTTTCAAAAAACACACATCTGTTCCCATAAAAACTAGGAATATTATTTATAGGATGTTTATATGCTTCATATTGTGCAAATTTTGATATTACATAAAGATGATTTTCATAGATTGCTAAATGACTAATTTTTCCACAATGGTCAATATATGCAACTAAACAGTTTTTGATAGGTCTGTGTTGTGGGAAAAAGTTAAGTTTTCCCATAAATTCTTTAAAGCTTTCATAGGTATTATCTGAATTTATAAAACTTACTGGTTTAAAAAATCCATCTGGGAGTTGTTTTGCATCAATACCCCTTTTATTCAACGCATAATCGAAGCAAGATTGAAATTCATCTGCTATTTCATAGAATACAAATCCGTTCCTATGAAATATTGTTTTGTGATTTTCTAACTTAATTAAATATCTTTGATGATGCAGATGAATATATCTCAAGTCTTCATATGATAATTCATGAAAGAATTTTTCCATTAATTTCATATCAATGTACGGTATATCAAATAACTCCGTTAAATCAGGATGTCCTGTAATGATTTCATAGGGACTTTCAATCTCTTTATATTCATTTATTCTTGGTGTATTATAAGGAGATAGCCACAATTCAGGCGTCATAACTGGACCTTCATCAGGGCTTTGTGGGGGGAGTGAACCCCGTCTGGCTTCTTCTTCTGCTGGTGGTACTGCTCGTCTTGCTGCTTTTGCTGCTCGTCTTGCTGCTGCTGCTTCTTCTGCTGCTGGTGGTTCTGCTCGTCTTGCTTCTTCTTCTTCTGCTGCTTCTAATTCTCTTGTTATTGTTGTAAGGCTAAAGGTACCTGATTTTCCTACACTCATAATAATCTCCTTTTAATTGTTATTAAATTTATTGCTTATACTATAATTATCGAAAGTTTTGGATAAAAATTACAACTAATTTCATATTCGTTTACTTTCGGGCGTAAACTATAGGAATAATTAGGCTGAAAAATGTAAAAAAGGATAGCAATTCACCATTTTTGAGTGATTAGTACCATTAATTGCAGTTTTTGCACCACTACCAATAATATGTAATAATTTTAAAAAAAATCAAACTTAGAAACATTTCATAGTTTTTTACAAATTGTCTTAACATCCAAAAATTGATACCATAATAGTAAATAACTATTAAAAAATATATTCAATGACCAACTCATCAACTAACAAAGAAAAAATAAAAAACCAATTTAAAGACACCTTAAATCTCCCCCAAACCCCCTTTCCAATGCGTGCCAATTTAGCACAAAATGAACCCCAACGCATTCAAGAATGGGAAAAAAATAAAATATATGACAAAATTCAATCAATAACACAAACTCAGCCTGTATTTTCATTTCATGACGGGCCCCCGTATGCCAACGGAGATATCCATATTGGCCACTTACTTAATAAAGTCCTCAAAGATATTGTCGTTCGCAGCCAAATTCGAATTGGAAAACACTGCCCTTATACACCGGGGTGGGATTGTCATGGCCTACCCATTGAGCATAAAGTCATGTCTGAAATATTAAAAAATAAGACAGAAAAAATTGCCTCACTAGAACCCAATAAACAACGTATGATTATTCGTAAAGAATGTGAAAAATACGCAACAAAATATATTAAATTACAAGCAAATCAAATGAAACGACTACTCACCCTAGCTGATTATGACAAGCCTTATCTAACCATGTCCCCATCATTTGAATCCAATGTACTAACCATATTTGCAAAACTAGTAAAAGAAAAACTCGTTTATCGTCAATTAAAACCCATTCATTGGTCCATTGCCAACCAAACCGCACTCGCCGAGGCAGAACTCGAATACCAAGATAAAGAAGACACTGCCATTTTTGTCAATTTTAAATCAAAAAACTCAAATCAAAAATGTCAAGACCTAGCACTAAAACCAAAAGAATTATACTTCTCAATTTGGACCACCACACCATGGACTCTTCCCGCTAACTTAGCCATTGCTATTCATCCAGATTATGACTATGCCATTGTCCCTTACAATGAACAGTATTTAGTAATTGCAGCAGCACGGATCAACTCACTCGCTGAACACCTTTCAACTTCATTAACGAATATAAAGACTATAAAAGGTCATGACTTAATTGGCACTGAATATAATCACCCATTTATTCAACAAACTGGAAAAATAGTTGCTGCTCAATATGTCACTTTAGAAGATGGTACGGGATTAGTTCATACCGCACCGGGCCATGGTACAGATGACTATCTTACAGGTCAAAATGAAAACCTACCCCCATATTGCCCTGTTCAAGAAGATGGGACTTATGATCAATCGGTTCCTGAATGGTTACAAGGGAAGTTAATCTGGGACGCCAACCCCCTCATTGTCGAACAACTCAAAAAATCAAATTGCTTACTTCATGAATATTCATTTATCCATAGTTATCCCCACGATTGGCGTTCAAAAACACCGGTCATCTTTAGAAGTACCGAACAATGGTTTGTCAGTGTTGATACCCCAATAGAACATAATAAAAAATCACTACGTAAAATGGCGCTCACTGAAATTAATGAAAAAATCAACTTTATACCAAAGTGGGGTCAAAAAAGATTAAATGGAATGATAGAATCACGTCCCGATTGGTGCATTAGTCGTCAACGATCATGGGGCCTGCCCATCCCTGCCTTTAAACTCAACAAAACCCCATTTCTAACAGAAACATCTATCATTGCTATTAGTAAAGTATTTGATGAAGACGGATCAGATGCCTGGTTCACCCAAACACCTACGCAACTACTCCGTTACTATAACCCCAAAAATGACCCTGACTGCCCCAAAAACTTTGAAATAACACACCTAGAAAAACTCTATGATATTTTTGACGTATGGTTTGAATCTGGGGCGTCTTGGCATGCAGTAATGAAACCCAAAGGTCATGACATTCCAGTAAATTTATATTTAGAAGGATCCGATCAACACCGTGGTTGGTTCCATTTATCATTATTACTTAGCTTAGGAACAACTCAAAACACGCCTTACAAAGAATTACTCACACATGGCTTCATTGTTGATAAAGATGGCAAAAAAATGAGCAAATCAACAGGTAATGCACTCAATGTAACTGATATTCTAAATCACTATGGAGCCGAAGTATTACGCTGGTGGGTCAGCTCTTTAGCATTTGAAAATGATATTAAAGTCGATACGTCATTTTTTGATCAAGCCAGTGAAAGTTATCGTAAAATTAGAAACACACTTCGATTTCTACTCAGCAATACGTTTGACTACTCAGGACCTAAAACACATGAAACATTAAATTTAGTATTAAATCAAATAGACCCCTATTCAATTGATGCCTGGGTCCTAGCTGAATTAAGTAAACTCCAAAAAAACATTACCAACGCCTATCAAAAATACCAGTTCAAAGAAGTCCATACACAGCTATATAATTTTTGTAATGATACATTATCTGCAACCTACTGCGCCACCGTTAAAGATCGATTATACTGTGATTCTCCTCAGTCTCCTCGTCGGCTCTCCACACAACAAACTATGGCAAAGCTCATTTTAACCTTATGTGAATTATTATCACCAATACTTCCACATACCAGTGAAGAAGCCTACTCCGCATTTACATCTACCAAAAGTGAGTCATTTCATGCCCAACCCACTATCCCATTTAACTACCAAATAACAGCCAATTGGGATCACATAATGAAGCAAAGACAAGCAGTTCTAAAAGCACTTGAAAATGCCAAAGCCAACGGATTAGAAAACTCATTAGATTGCGAAGTGATCTTACCGGAGGATTCAAGAACAATCCCATTTATAAACGAACTCAGTGACTTATTTAGCGTGTCTCGTGTCAAGTTTGGAACACAATTATCCATTAATGATTTACGTTCTGAACCACGTTGTGAACGTTCATGGCGACGTGACCAAAGCGTTAAAAAGCGATCAAATGAAGCTTGGCTATCAGATAGAGATGCAATTGCACTCGGAATAAAAAAGGATTAAAAATGTCATTTATTTACGGAATTGGAAACGCATTAGTAGACCTTGAATTTACAGTAACTGAAAAAAAATTACAAGAAATAGGTATTCAAAAAGGGGTTATGTCCTTAATTGATAAAAACCAATTTAATCATTTACTTAAACAACTCCCCACTCCTAAAAATCGTGAATGTGGTGGCTCAGCTTGTAATACACTAGTCGGCGCAAGTCAACTCGGAGTTCCCACTTCATTTTCAGGTCGCCTTGCACAAGATGATAATGGTCACTTTTATACCCAATCATTAACAAAACAACATATTAAATCTAAAATAAACCTAGTAAAATCAAGCCAAACAGGCAGTTGTATTGTATTAATTACACCTGACGCAGACCGAACTTTAATCACATACTTAGGTGAGTCCGCTCATTTTTCAACCAAAGACATTAATGAAACATTACTTAAAGAATCAACATGGCTCTATATCGAAGGATATCTCACAACAACACCAAATAGTTTACAAGCTGCAATGTATGCCCAAAGAATTGCCCGCAAACATCAAAAAAAAATAGCACTCACATTATCAGATCCTAATGTTGTCAATTTTTGTCGAGACAAATTTAAAACATTACTTAATCAACCTATTGATTTATTATTTTGTAATGAACAAGAAGCACTAAATTACACAGAAACAAAAACTATAAACAATGCGTTACAAGAATTACAAAGATTCTCTCAACAAATTATAATTACTTGTGGTGCAAATGGGGCCTTAATATACGATGGCAATAAATGCCATTCAATTACAGCCCCCTTGGTTAAAGCAATTGATACTAATGGCGCAGGAGACCTATTTGCCGGTTGTGTATTTGCAGGTCTTTATTACAATAAAAATATTATTACCGCTGCTCAATGGGGCTGTTATGCCGCGTCTCAATTAGTAACTCAATTCGGCCCCCGAGCAAATAGCAATACCTTAAAAAAAATAAATAAATTTATACAGCTAAAACAAAATATTCACTAAAAAACAAATAATACGCTTAAATAACTACCTCACAAAAGCAGTACTGTTAAATTGACTAATCGTAACTGAAAAGTGATTAATATCATTAATCGTAGTCGATTTAATCTCTTGTAAATGATGTAAATACTTACCAACAGCAGTAGGATAACGCTTCATTAAATAAGTAAAAATATCTTTATGTGATAAAGTTTTAATTTTTTTACCGGCATTAAAAATATCTTCAGTAAAAAAACGTTTTACCAATTTTAACATTTGCAACAATAACTCACGCTGATTAATATCCCAAGTAACTGTTAAATCTAGTGCTAACAATTGTGTTTTA
>CAXFGY010000091.1:0-5722 GCA_964002605.1 uncultured Candidatus Marinamargulisbacteria bacterium | reverse complement strand
CTAAATAAGGATCTGAATTTGCACCAGGTCGTCGATCTTCTAAATACCCATAACCCGCTCTTGCTGTAGAAACTGGAATACGAATTGAAGCACCACGATCAGACTCCCCATATCTAAATTCATTAATCGAACATGTCTCATGATCCCCTGTTAAACGCTCATCAAGAGCAAATCCATAGTTTTTAATGTGCATCTCATGATTTTTTTCTAATACATTTAAAATCCTCTCAATTTCAGCCTTTCCTGTTTCTTTCATTCTCATTTTTTCAGTTGAAAAATTAGTATGACATCCCGCACCATTCCAATCCCCTTTAATAGGCTTATTATCATAACTAACAAAAATATCATATTTTTCAGACAAACAATTAAGTAGCCATGTTGCATACCATAAATCATCCGTAATTTGTAAGGCATCATTATTATCCCCTTCAAACCCACGATACCCAACTTGAAACTCCCATTGCCCAGGCATTACTTCAGCATTAATTCCATAAATTAAAATATTGGCCTTTCTACACGCCTCTAAATGTTCTTCAACAAGATATCTACCAAAAACACGACTTCCCACACCACAATAGTATGGCCCTTGAGGCGCAGGCAGCCCTCCTCGTGGCCAACCTAATGGAATGCCTTCTTTAAATAAAGTATATTCTTGTTCAAATCCAAAAATAGGTTTTTCATTACTCCCGCCATTATCTAATACATTTCTCAAAATATAACGCGTATTAGTAGGATGAGGGGTGCCATTAGGAAGATATACTTCACATAATACTAAAATGTGATTATCTCCTCTAATTGGATCTAATCGAAAGGAAACTGGTTTTAAAATACAATCAGAATCCGACCCTTCTGCTTGATTAGTGGAAGATCCATCAAATCCCCACTCAGGAAGGTCTGCTAAATCAATCGGGTTAGCAACTTCAATAATACGAGTTTTAGAACGCATTAAACAAGTTGGTTTAGTCCCATCTAACCATATATATTCTGCATTAATTTGTTGCTTCATTAATCTCTCCTCATAGCAATTTCATTTTCGTATCATTATTAACTTATTTAAAAAAATATTACTCAAATAACAACCATTTACTCTCTAATTTATTAGAGTATTATTATATCGAATAATTTGAAAATCTCAATAGATACCCTTACTATGGAACTATCGCAAAATAAAAAAGTTCAGTCGATTGCGATGTCGCCAAAGGTCTAAAACTTGCAATTCATCACCTGAAGCGGGGTAACAAAACGACATAACAAAGGTGAAAATGATGACAACTAGGCATTTCGCGACAAAGCGACTATAAATTTTTAAATGATAAAATGAAATAAAATACCATTATGAATAATAAATTTAAATTTGAATGTATTAAAAAAAGTCATTCGTCGTTCGCAAGACAAGGCTATTTACATACTAACCATGGTATTATTAAAACACCTGTTTTTATGCCTGTAGGGACGCAGGGCTCTGTTAAAGCCTTAACCCCTGAAATGTTAGAAAGTTCTGATGTTGAAATAATTTTAAGTAATACCTATCACTTGGCGTTACGTCCAGGTGGAGAACTAATTGAATCGTTTAATGGATTACATTCATTTATGAATTGGAATAAACCGATCTTAACAGATAGTGGTGGATTTCAAGTTTTTTCATTAGCAAAAAATCGTAAAATTACAGATAATGGTGTCACATTTAATTCTCATTTAAACGGTAGTCCCATTACCTTTACTCCAAAATCTGTCATTGATCTACAACGTCAATTTAATAGTGATATTATGATGCCCTTGGATATTTGTACCGCATATCCAGCATCAGAAAAACAAGTAATTGCTGATCTAAAGCGAACTCATGCATGGGAAGAACAAGCGTATCATTATTGGCAAAGCTCAACTAATAATCAATGGTTATTTGCTATTATTCAAGGTGGAATGTATCCCCATTTACGAACACAAAGTGTTAACTTTTTAACCCAATTTGATTTTCCAGGGTATGCCATTGGCGGCGTAAGCGTGGGAGAGTCTTTTGATGAAATGACCGCAATTTTAACCCATACCTTATCATTGTTACCCGATCAAAAGCCACGTTACATAATGGGGTTAGGACTACCAGAAAACTTAGAATTTGCCATTCATCATGGTGCAGATATGTTTGATTGCGTATTGCCTACACGTTTAGCACGCCATGGACAAGTGTTTATTGGTAAACAGAGAATAAATATAAAAAGAGCTGAATTTAAATTAGATAAAACTCCGATTGATTCGAAATGTCATTGCTATACATGTCAAAACTACAGTAAAGCCTATTTACGGCATCTATTTATATCCGGTGAATTGTTAAGTCATACGCTACTGAGTATACATAATATTTATACGTTAATTCAGTTTGTGAAAAAAATTCGTAATAATATTTAGTGTTTATTTTTTATATTTACCCTCTCTGAGTTTAAGCCCTGTAATTATTTTTCCCTGATTTTGTTGCAGTTAAATATATTGATTTTTTTTGTTATATCTAATTGAGATTATTGGAGTATTTTTTAACTTTTTATTTTCATGGTATTTGTTTAAATAAAAAAATCTAGTAGCCATAATTTAATCTAAATTGATGTAACTGTAGACTCATCAGGAGCAAGCAAATCTTGAAATTTTATTAAATCGTCTGATTTAATGCGTTCAGCTAAATGTACATAAGAATTGATAGAATGGTTTTCAAGTAAAATTTTACTATCTGTCCATAAAAAAGGACTGGTATTTAAAAAGGTTTCAATCCCTTTGACAATCTCAGGTAAAACAGGCTTTAAATATAATGCGATTAATCGACAGGCATTTAATCCAGTTGTAATAATTTGAGCTGCTTTGCCTGGGTTTTCTTTTGCGACTGACCATGGCGTATTTTCATCTATATATTTATTAGTATGATCAGCACAAGTCATAATCGTAATCATAGCTTTGTTTAAGGCAAGTTCATTATATTGAGTTTCAATCTTTTGTTGTTGATCTTGGATCGTTTGGATTAATGAATTTCCATTAGGATCTATGGTTGTAAGTTTACCCTGACAATGTTTATGTAAAATACCACCTAATCGACTGGCAATATTAATAAATTTCCCTAATACATCTGCGTTGATCTTATGCATAAAGTCGTTTAAATTCAAATCAATATCTTCACTGGACCCAGATAATTTTGCAGCATAATAATACCGTAAAAATTCAGGGTTAAATTGTTGAGCAAAGTCTTGCGCAGTAATAAAAGTGCCTTTACTTTTTGACATTTTTTCACCATTAACAGTTAAAAAACCATGAATATTAATTTTAGTAGGTAAATTGTACCCCCCAATATGTAACATCGCCGGCCAAAACAATGTGTGAAAATATAAAATGTCTTTACCAATAAAATGATGAATTTCAACGTTATCGTTTTTCCAGAATGTCAAATAATCAACTTGGTGTTGCTTTGCCCAAATCTGAGTCGTTGATATATAACCAATGGGGGCATCAACCCATACATAAAAATATTTATTATCCGTATTAGGAATTTTAAACCCAAAATAAGGCTCATCTCGTGAAATATCCCAGTCTTTTAGGCCGATATCAAACCATTCTTGGAGTTTATTTTTAATTTCTTGACGCACCGGATTAGTCGCAAGCCAAGATTCAATAATATCTTGAAATTGTGAAACTTTAAAAAAATAATGGGTTGATGATTTAGTAATCGGGGGTTCCCCAGTTAATGTAGAATATGGATTGAGTAAATCTTGAGGAGAATAGGTTTCACTGCACTGTTCACAAGAATCACCATATTGATCTACCGCCTTACATGTTGGGCAAGTTCCTTTGACAAAGCGATCCGGTAAAAACATCTTCTCTTTTTGATCATATAGTTGATCAATGTTGCGACATTCAATCGCATTAATATTTTGAGCATCATAATAAATTTTTTCTGCTAATTTTTGATTTTCTTGCGTATGTGTTGATCCATAATAATCAAATGCAACATTAAACCGCTTAAAATCATTTTGATGTCTACTATTAAATTCTGCAATTAACGCTTCCGGTGTAACACCACGTTGTTTTGCATTAAGCATGATGGGAGTCCCATGAGTATCATCAGCACAAATATAAGTACATTGATTCCCAATAAGTTTTTGAAAACGTACAAAAATATCAGTTTGAATATATTCAACTAAATGTCCGATATGAATATCGCCATTGGCATAAGGAAGTGCAGAGGTTACAAGAAGTTGTCGTGCCATTTAATTAGATTAACTTAAAAAATCGACGTTTTCCAACTTTAACAACAGCATTCATTTGTAACTGTACTTTATAAAATGGATCCGTAATACGTCTCCCGTCAATTGAAACAGCACCTTGATCAATCATACGTCTAAATTCTTTTTTTGATCCCACACCACCGGCTTTTATAATCACATCACCTAATAACGCTTCTTGTATAATTTTAATTTCAGCAATGTTATTAGGAACTGCTTTTTGTGTAAACACTTGTTTAAATGAAAGACTCGCACTTTTTGCATCTTTTTCAGAATAATATTGCTCAACAATCGTTTGTCCAAGTAAATCCTTTAGGTCACGAGGGTTTTTACCAGCCTTAAGTTGTTCTTCCAGCGCTTTAATTTGTTGAGAGTCATAATGTGTAGTCAAAGTAAAATAACGAATAATTAATTGATCTGGAATGGACATGATTTTACCAAACATATCTTGTGGGGTGTCTGTTAAGCTAATATGATTATTAAGTGATTTTGACATTTTTTGAGTCCCATCAAGCCCTTCAAGCAGTGGAAATGTTAATATTGCTTGTTCTTTTTTACCATATTCACGTTGTAAATGTCGTCCAACTAATAAATTAAATTTTTGATCCGTCCCACCAACTTCAATATCATTTTCAAGGTGAACAGAATCATAGCCTTGTAATAATGGATATAAAAATTCATGAATACTAATAGACTGATTCTCTTTATACCGTTTATTAAAATCATCTCGTTCTAGCATGCGAGCGACATTATATTTAGCAGTTAATTTAATGATATCTTGTGCAGATAAAGGGTCTAACCATTTTGAATTAAACACAACGTTTGTTTTGGTTTTATCTAAGATTTTAAACACCTGGTCTTGATAAGTACTGGCATTTTTAAGCACCTGTTCTTGTGTTAATGGTGGTCGTGTTTTTGATTTACCAGTAGGGTCTCCAATCATTGCTGTAAAGTCACCAATTAAAAAAACAACATTATGTCCTAGCTCTTGTAAGCGTCTTAACTGATTTAAAATAACAGCATGTCCAAGATGTAAATCTGCAGCAGAAGGATCAGCACCAAATTTAATTGTTAATGGCTTTGAACCAGTATATAATTGGGCAATACTATCTGTTGGAATACATTCACTAACTGTATGTTTAATGGTTTCTAATGAAAACATACCGTGATAGTATCAAATTCACCTCAATAAGTACAATTTAATAAAAAATTAAACCTACAAGCAATGTTTTTCAAACAAAACATAAAATATTGCTAAAACCACATAAAACAGTACCATAAACGAAAAACAAAACCCTATTTGATACCCATACAAAATCATGCAGTGCAAAGCCAAAAAAATTAATATTGGGACTGTCGCAAAATAGTAAAAAAATAAGAAAAGCAGAGTGATCGGGCTAAAAATTTCTTTTATAATAAGGGCATGAAACTTATACGGAGGAGTCAAATAGCATTTTTAGATATGG